>JAYZAC010000001.1:0-7518 GCA_036339875.1 bacterium
GCCCAAAAGTTTCGAAATAAGCTTCTTTAGAAGTTGTCTAAGGGGAATTATGAAAATTCACGAGTATCAGGCGAAAGAAATCTTGAAAAACTACGATGTACCCGTTCCGATTGGTTACGTTACGACCAAGTTGGGCGAGGTTAAGGACCTTGTAAAAAAATTACCTACCAAAGTTAGTGTTATAAAGGCACAAATTCATGCTGGAGGTCGCGGTAAAGGTGGTGGAGTCAAAGTGGCGAAATCATTGAAGGAAGCAGAACAGCATGCGCGTGACATTTTGGGTATGCAATTAGTGACTCATCAAACCGGTCCTGAGGGGCAAAAGGTTCGTCAGATATTGGTAGAGCAGGGTATGGATATCTCCAAAGAATTCTATTTGGGTCTAACTTTGGATCGATCGACCAGTAAGGTGACGATGATAGCATCGACCGAAGGAGGTATGGAAATTGAGAAAGTAGCCGAGGAAACTCCTGAATTGATCATCAAAACAAGAATAGATATAGCCGCAGGGCTCACGGCTGGTAATATCAGGAAAATGACAGCGGGTCTAGGTTTTACGGAAAAATCAGTACAAAAGAAATTCGCTCAGTTCTGCAAAGCTTTGTACAATGTGTACATGGATTTGGATTGTAGTTTGATAGAGATTAATCCACTTGTTTTAACTGGTCAAGGCGATCTAATGGCTCTAGATTGTAAGATCAATTTTGATGAAAATGCTTTGTACCGACATCCCGATTTGTCCGGTTTACGTGACGAATCTGAAGAGGATCCAACTGAGTTGAAAGCTGCTAGTTATGGATTAAATTTTATAAAATTAGATGGTAACGTTGGTTGTATGGTCAACGGTGCCGGATTGGCTATGGGTACTATGGATATCATCAAGCATTATGGTGGCGAGCCGGCTAATTTTTTAGACGTAGGTGGAACAGCCGATGCTGATAGAGTAGCTAAAGCTTTTAAGATAATTACGTCGGACTCCAATGTAAAAGCCATTCTAGTTAATATTTTTGGTGGAATAGTTCGTTGTGATCGCGTAGCTAATGGTATTGTTGAGGCTATGAAGAAATCAAAACTTAAGGTGCCATTGGTAGTTCGCCTAGCTGGTACCAATAGCGAAGAGGCCCGGCAAATTCTTGAAAACTCGGGCGTGGCTATTATTCCAGCCACAGGAATCAAAGACGCCGCAGAAAAAGTTGTTGCGGCCATCAAATAATTTAGGAGTCTACAATGAGTATATTAGTTGGTAGTGGAACACGTTTGATTGTTCAAGGGATAACTGGAAAAGAAGGTCAATTTCACGCTTCGCAATGCCAAGAGTATGGTACAAATTTAGTGGGAGGTGTAACTCCTGGTAAAGGCGGGCAAACGACATTAGGGGTTCCTGTATTTGACACTGTACATCAAGCAGTGGTTGCTCCAAAGGCCAATGTAAGTATGATTTTTGTACCTCCTGCATTTGCAGCAGATGCAATCATGGAGGCTGCTGAGGCTGGGATCGAATTGATCGTATGTATAACGGAAGGTATTCCGGTCAACGATATGGTTAGTGCTATCCAAGTAGTCCGTTCCTCAGGTGCTCGTTTGATAGGCCCAAATTGTCCAGGTATCATTACTCCTGGGGAGGCTAAGATAGGTATCATGCCTGGTTTCATACATAAACCCGGAAGAGTCGGTGTGATTTCAAAATCGGGTACATTAACCTATGAGGCTGTGAATCAGTTAACGGAACTAGGAATTGGTCAGAGTACCTGCATTGGGATAGGTGGCGATCCAATTATTGGAAGCGCTTACATAGATCTTCTATCACTTTTTGAGGCTGATCCAGGAACTGATGCGGTGGTTATGATTGGTGAAATTGGAGGTAGCCTCGAGACTGTTGCTGCTCAGTGGATTCGTGACAATATGACAAAGCCGGTCATTGGTTTTGTGGCTGGAAGAACAGCGCCTCCGGGTCGGCGAATGGGGCATGCCGGGGCGATCGTTTCGGGTGGAGAGGAAACTGCTCAGGCAAAAGCTAAAATTATGAAGCAATGTGGATTATATGTTGCCGAAACGCCAGCTGGTATTGGAGAACAGGTAGCCCAAGCTCTCAGTGAAAAACGTAAAAAGTTTTCTGGACCCGCTGAATTATCGATGGTGTACTAGCTCGAGTTTAGGAGATGAACCTTTGATTAATGTAGGAGATATCCCTTCACAAACTGCTGTTTTCCCTCTGGCTAACAGTTTGCTGTTTCCTCATGCCGTGCAAGCGCTTCATATTTTTGAGCCTAGATATGTCACTATGGTTGAAAATGCCCTGAAGGGTGATTGTTATATCAGTATGGCTCTTTTGAAGCCAGGTTACGAAAAAGAGTATCATAATTCTCCCGAAATATATTCTACTGCATGCTTGGGAAGAATAATCGATCAGAGGCGGTTATCTGATAATCGATTTCATATTGCTCTTCAGGGTGTTATGGCCGTTGATTTAAGTGGCGAATTAGAAGATAGTAACGATTTTAGAACCTTCTCTGTGTCAGCTAGAGTTTTTGAAGAAGATTTAAGCAGCGCACAAGAGCTAGATTTTCGAAATGAATTTTATAAGTTATTAGAATCGTATTTCTTTTTGCAGAGTGGTTTAAGGACTGATCCCAAGACTTTGTGTGCAGATATGAGTTTTGCAGCATTATTAGATAATTTATGCTTTTTAATTCCGTTGGATAGCGAAAAGAAAATGAAGTTATTACGCTGTAGTAAAAGTTCAGAGAGATGTTTTCTTTTCAAAAGTTTTCTAGAGATGGAGATCGATAAATTGCATCGTTCAGCAGAAAAAGGCCCTGCATCACTAGAAGGAGGTCCTGGACCGTTCTATCCTCGCGGTGGCTCTGGCGGTGGTCCGATAGTTCATTAGACTCTACTTTATTAGTTCGAACTCATTAGTAGCATTTGTTTAGCTCGATTCAAAATCGTTTCTTTTGCCTGTTTGAAACCGCAGTTCATTAAAGCACCAGACGCATTTCGGTGTCCTCCACCGCCTACTGATTGTGCAAGTTCACAAACATCAATGTTTCCTCTAGAGCGAAAGCTTATTTTAGTTAAGTCCTCTCTTAAATATTTGAAAACTACAGCAACTTCTAAATTTTTAATATTGGATATCTGGTTAATTAAATTTTCCGTTTCTTCTAGATTAATCTTTGGTGAAATTTCTGCATCGATGTCCAGCGTGACTAGTTTCCCATTATCATGCTCTTGCATTAGGGAATATAGCTGTCCTATGGTTTTGAAGTCTGAAAAATTATTGTGTCGATACAGTGCCGTATAAACGAGCCAATGGTCTGCTTGAAGCTTTAAGAGGTCTGCTGCTAGTTCAAAGACATATGAATCTTTTGAGTAGGCAAATCGGCCAGTATCATACATGATTCCCATGTACAGAGCAGTTGCTATTGTTGGTGTGATTTCAATCTTCATATATTGGAGGGCTTCATATACTAGAGCACAACTTGCAGGGCTGCTTGTAACTACTAGATTATAATCGGCAAATAGATCGTTGCTAAGATGATGATCTAAATTAACCAGAACGTAATCTAAATCTACAAAATTACTAGGTAGCGCAATCCTATCGTAATTACCACAGTCAAAAGTTATTATGGCAACTTTGTCTTTTGTGTTAGGTAGTTTGTACTCAAGATACTGATGCTCATTCATTACTTCGTAGTAATCTCGTACCGGTTCGTCTAAGACGTAATAAATGTCCCGTCCTCTAGTCTTTAATGCCTCGCCCATGGCAAACATGGCTCCCAAGCCGTCTCCATCAGGATTAATATGGGATGTTAGAATTAGTGTATTCGGTAATTTGTCTAATAATGTCTTAAAATCTTTCGGCAGAATCGAGGTCATAGCACTCCTACAACTTCTCATCGTATAAATGAAAAGCATTGAGTATCGCTAAAGCATCGAAAAATAGCAAGTAATATTGAAAAGTTAATACATTTAGTTTGCTACGTTACGAACTGCTATGGCTCGATCGAAATGACCTTTGACAACAATTTCAGTCCAATGATAGTAGCCTCTACTGAAATCATAAATGTATGCTGAATTATCGGATCTTTGAATACTCCAGAGACTGTACCCACTATTTCTAGAGAAGGCATAATCAAGACACAAGGGATCACCGTATTTACCCTTACGCTGTGAATCTTCGATATAAATTTGACTCAATTCTTTTGTGGTTGGCAATCTCCAGTTACCATTTAGGCTTTTTATCCAATTATATGCCATTAGCCAGCTTGTAGGTTTATCTGGGCCTTCAAGCCATTCAAGCCCAGTTTTGTGGTCTTTTATTATACCTTCCGTATTTTTGGAGAATCTTTTCTGCTCAACTTCATAGAAGTGAGCAAATTGATTTTTTTGTAATTTGTCATTTGAAAAGGAGTTATGCGTCAACATGAAAAAAATAAAGTAGGTGAATATCTTCATTTGTGCTCCATTAAATTTTTGGTCTTGTTAAGATCCACGTGAAGATAAGATAATTCTCGCTTGTGTCAAGATCATTTCTGAGATAAGTTCAAAGTCTTTACTAATCTATTAACAGATAAATTAATTATGAAAAATTATATTACCGTTCTTTTATTAGTTTTTACTGTCATAGTTTCGGTCGGTTCTCAGGTTGTCGAGTCTGAATTAGTCAATCCAATCGGGAAAGTAAAACTCGATCAGGCTATCCCCATGCACGGAACTAATAAGTCTGACCTTGTAGGATCATTGAAGTTCTCATCGGCTGGTTTACTGAAATTACCTTCTCCTGGTTCTATAGCTATTCCGAAAGCAGAGAAACAAAAAATTACGTTTGCTACATGGAGTTCACACGAGGCATTGAATCCCGGTGATGATTTTGTTGCAGTAATTAAGATTAATCTTGAGGATGGATGGTATATCTATGGAAACAAAGAGACTACTGGTCTTGTAACGAATGTGGAGTTACTTTCTGGAGAATTTACAGTTGTAGATCTTGGGTTGTCTAAATCTACAGAAAAAAAGACTAGTTTAGGCTCAAAATTATTAGTTTCGTATTATCTCAAAGATGGTAGTTACGCTTGGATTCGATTGAGACTCAGAAAAGATTTAGTTCTAAGTAAGAATACAAAATTGAAATTGAGAATTAATTATCAACTTTGCAGTGATTCGGTATGTCTGATGCCAAATCGCAGAGATTTAGTAATTCCTTTAGAGATTGGTAAAAGGAAGCTAAGTCAAACGCCTGAGCAATTTAAGAAGGCACAAACTTTATTTCAATTAGATAAAGTCGTTGATAAAAAGACTTCGAGTAAGTCAGATTTTTCTACGGGGCAACTTGAGCAGCTTATCGGGCAGAATTCAATTTTGGCACTTTTTATGGCTTTTTTATGGGGTTTGTTAGCTTCATTAACACCCTGTGTTTACCCAATGATACCTATTACCGTTTCACTATTTTCATCAGGAGTTGAGAATTTTTCAAAGGCTCGCAGATTTATTAGCGCATGTTGTTATGTGGGAGGTATAACATTAGTCTACGCAATTCTTGGCGTTATAACCTCATACACGGGAAGGGATCTCGGCTCTTGGTTAGCTGAGCCAATCGTGGTTGTCCCATTGAGTTTATTAATGATTTTATTGGCTTGTTCTATGTTTGGTTTATTTGAAGTGGATTTACCCAATTCAATGAAGACGAGGCTTAATAATATCGAGGGTAGATCTCCATTCACTCTATTCTTGATGGGATCAGCCATGGGATTTGTGGCAGCGCCTTGTGTAGGTCCATTTGCTGGTTCAATTATTCTTTGGTTAGCCAAGAATCCGGGCAGTCCAATATTTGGTTTTTCTTTAATGGCAGCTTTTGGTCTAGGAATGGGTTGCCTCTTTCTGGTTATTGCAATTTTTTCGCAATCATTTCTACCCCGAAGTGGTTCGTGGATGGTAAATCTTAAGCAGACAATGGGTTATGTTTTACTTGGTATGTCTTACTACTTTATCTCTGTTCTAATTCCCGAGGATAAAGTAATTATTGGATGGGCTCTTTACCTTATGATTGCAGGAGGATTGATGGGAGCCTTTGCACAGCTTAAGTGGGAGGCAATTTGGTGGAGACACTTGCTCAAAACCTTTGGAGTAATAATTTTTCTGATTGGAGGTTTTCAGTGCTTGATATTCATCATTTCAAATTCAGACCTTGGAATTCATATCAATGAAGTTGATAGAAAATCACGTATTTATACTGATTTTAATTCTGCACTTGGAGAGGCAAAAAAATTAGAGAAGCCATTATTTTTATATTTTGGAGCTCGATGGTGTATCCCTTGTAAAAAAATAAAAGCAGTTGTACTCGAAGATAAAGTAGTTAAGAAAATGCTAAGTCAATTTGTGGTTGCCTATTTAGATTGTACTGATGGATCATCTGCGGCTTCAAAAATCAAGGAGGATCGATTTAATAGCCATTCCATGCCATTTTTCGCTTTCTTCGATTCAAATGGTAAACATCTCAAAGATCTTGATATCCATGGTGCGGTTGGTATAGACGATTTGTTAGTTCAGTTATCTAAGGTTCAATAACAATTATGGAGGAATTGAAACAACCCTCCACCTATTATTCTTCCGCAATTAACTCTAAATATCTGGCAGTTATTTCTGAAAGTTGTTCTTCACTAAGTTTATATTTTCTTAAGAATTCCTGCTCTCTCAGTTTTCGAACCTCAGGGTCATCTTCAGCTGAAACACTAGCATCGTAGAGTTGTCCATAGTTTTTAACCGCATTGTCATCAATTTCAATTTCATTAGAGGTGTTGGTTGGTTTTGTAAGGCCATTTAAGCAGTCTGGAAAAAATTTGCTTACGATTTTTCTTAGTTGTTTTTCATTGGATGTTGAATTAAGACCTTGTAGTTCAAGACAACTATCGACCATGTTTGAGCGAACATTTTCAGGTATCAATTTAAAGGTTGCAAAAGCCCCTTCGTTATCACCATAATTGAAGTACGCTAGCCCCATAAAAAATTTCGCTTCCCAATTCTCTGGATTCGACTTCAATAGCATTTGAGCCGATTTGATAACCATAGGGTATTTTTCATTTCGATAGTAAGTTATCAGATCCAGATTCGAAGTTTGAGACACTGCCTGTATCGATGAAATTGGACGTTTTACAGATGTATTATCAGATATGCAGCCAGCTAAGACTATAAACACTGGCCAAAAGGTCAAAAAAGTGCTCTTGCGGTACAAGTTTTTAAGTTTGATTTTCATGCAAAGCCTAACTGATTTTAGGAAATGTCATTCTATCACATGTAAATAAAACAAGCTCCCGAATTGGAAGCTTGCTATATATTAACGCTGGAGCCATGGCTACTTACGTGCTTCGTACGTTTTATATCAAATACTACGAGGCTCCAGAACATCAATTATTTTAGGTGTCAGATTATGTCTAGCCATAGCTCTAACTGATTATAGAATCGACAGATATACGGCTTAATTTACCTTTTTTCCTTATATCAGCCGCTTTCGTTTAATCCTTG
>JAYZAC010000002.1:0-7741 GCA_036339875.1 bacterium
TTCAACTGAACTGAAGGCTATTTCATCCCATGGAATTTCAGAATGTTTGAAGAGTTTAACTTCCAGACTTTCGGGACCAGAAGCAAATTCGACTGGATTAAGCCGAGATCGGAATACTACATAAACCTGATTAACATGAATGACTGTATACACTAGTTGAATATTTTCTAAGTCAACTTTAGCACGGGCCTCTTCCCAAGTTTCTCTTTGAGCTCCATGTTCTACAGATTCGCCATTTTCCATGAAACCGCAGGGAATGGTCCACTTTCCATAGCGTGGTTGAATTGCTCGTCTACACAAAAGTATTTGATCTTCAAAGGTAGGAATACATCCAACAACAACAATAGGATTTTGATAGTGAATCATTCCACAATCCATACAAACTATCCTGTGGTGATCATCTCCAGCTGGGATGATCTTTTGAAGTTGGCCTGAACCGCAATTGGAACAATAATTCATGAAGACATCTTAACCAATAGTTTACTAGATAACATATAAAATCTGCTTAAATATATGTTATTTCTACCAATAAGACTCATAATGTACAGATGGATGTTCGTCTAATTTTTCTATGGTAAATCCAAGATCTTTCAATCTAGGGATTACACCACTTGCATGAGGCCATTCCCAACTTTGTTCTTTTCGACTATATCTAGGTGCGCCAATCATGGCTGGATTACCACATAAATAAAAGTCTGTGTTTTCGGGCTTGAATTGCAATTTACAATAGTCTTCTAGAAGACCCTCAGCAAGTAAATTTTGGATTCTTTTGCCTTTACCAGTTTCACGAGTTGATGTTGTGTAGTAGAAAAAATTAGGATTTTCTTCTTCAAGCTTTCTATATGCCTCACGGTAAGCAAAATCCTTCTCGAACCGACACGAGACCGCGCTGACTATATTAATGTTACGATTCTCAGTCAGTAATTCCGCAATCATTTGAGTGTGTGGGGCTTCACCAGTTCCACTAGCAAGAAAAACAACGGTTTCTGCTTCTGAACGTAAATGTTCCAGTGAATAAGATCCTATACCTTTCTTACCAACGAAAATCCGATCACCTACCTTCGAGCTAATTAATCTGGGAGTCAGCATAGGTGGTTTTTCTTCATCGTTATTGACCAGTACTATGTAAAAATAAAGGATATTATCTTCAAATCGATTTAAAAATGAATTTGGATTAACAGAGATGCTGTAAGGTCTTTTAATAACCCTTTGGTATTGTTTTTCTTCCGAGTTTAGTTCACTTGCTGTGTAGACTGGTTTTTCCCAGCCGCCGAGTCCAAGACTTACATACTGTCCGGCCTTGAATAAATCAAACTCAAAATCTGGTTTAACGCCTATCACAAAGAGTTCTTCATGAAACATTTGTAGATCAGTTACGGTTGCGTTATAAAATTTTTCTGAAAGTTCTTGAGTATTGATTTGCATAGTTTCCCCTAATTCAAATAAGCTTGACCACCAAATACACTATGAGCTCTTATTCCTTGAAAGGCCTTGACCCCTTATGCCCTCCAGAAATTCTGGACCTTCAACGGCAAATTGAAACACCTTATATAGATTTCAATGGATGTTCCAAAATAGGAAGTCTACTTATTCATCATAGTATTGCTAAGGAGACAGAGCAAATTTTTAGAGCAATTATTAATTTTGGATTTCCAATTGCTCGTATTGATCCTCTTGACGAATATATTGATCCACTGACTGGTAAGTGGTGTGATTATAGATCTATGCAGGCTAATAATTGCAGTGCATTTAACTATCGTTCTATGATTCATAAAACAAAACTTTCCTACCATGCACTTGGTTTGGCAGTGGATATAAATCCAATGAATAATCCATTTATTAAAGAAAATAAAATTATACCCAATGGAGCAATTTACACGCCTGGCATGCCTGGAGTTTTAACTTCAGAGCATCCCGTTGTAAAATTATTTGAAGATCACGGATGGATCTGGGGTGGACATTTCACCGAGATAAAAGATTATCATCATTTTCAGAAGTTTCACTCTGATTTAGATTATTGGGAAAATCAATTGAGGGAGTCTCATGAGTGCTGAGAAATTAATTAATTTTGAACTCAACGGAAAACTTACTAAAGTTAAAACTGATCCAGAGAAGTTTTTACTGTGGGTATTGAGAGAAAATCTCGGTCTCACCGGGAGTAAGTTCGGATGTGGAAGAGGTCTTTGTGGTTCCTGCAGTGTACTTGTAGAAGGTAAACCTGTTCGTTCTTGTATTACGGCATTAAAAATCGTGGAAGGTATGAAGGTTGAAACCATTGAAGGTCTGGCTCAGAATGAGAGTTTACACCCAGTTCAACAAGCATGGTTAGAGATGGATGTGCCTCAATGTGGTTACTGTCAGAGTGGACAAATCATGAACGCTAAGGCTCTTCTAGATGAAATTCCTGAACCTGATGAATCAACGATTAAAAAGCGTATGAGTGGCCTAATATGCCGCTGTGGTACTTACACTCGTATATTAGCTGCCATCAAACGAGCCGCAGAGATAAAAAGAGGAGAGCGATCATGAAAGAAATGATTCGCTTAAACCGCAGAGATTTCTTGAAGGCTACGGGTTTGACTGGGCTAGGTCTAATTTTGAATGTACCTATTGATGCAGCTGTTGCTGAGCAAGCATTCATACCCGGACCCTTCATCAGAATTGAACCAGATGGACGCGTCTTTATAACTGTATCTCGATCTGAAATGGGTCAGGGAGTTTATACAAGCCTGCCAATGATAGTTGCTGAAGAATTAGAAGTTAAATTGGATGATGTAATTATAGAACAGGCTGAAGCGGAATTTCGATATGGTGTAATGGCCACAGGTGGAAGTAATAGTGTTAAATCTATGTTTAGGCCACTTGCTAGAGCAGGCGCTACGGCTAGGGAGATGTTGATTGCAGCGGCCTCAGAAGAGCTGGGGATTAGTAAGAGCAAATTGATAGCAAAAAATGGTAGCGTCAGTGTTGTTGGTACGCAACGTCAGATTTCATATTCACAGTTAGTCTCTACTGCGGCTAAATATGATCCAGCAGATTTTAATGTAAAGCTTAAGTCTAAGGAAGATTACCGAGTAATTGGCGGCAAGGGGAAGCGTCAGGATACGCTAGCTAAAATTACTGGAAAAGCAATATTTGGTGTTGATGTTTCTTTAGATGAATTAGTAATTGCTACGGTTAAAAAATGCCCTTACGTTGTTGGAAAGCTGAAAAACTGGAACTCTGAAAAGGCCCTCAAAATTAAGGGTGTTGAGCAAGTCATCAAGGTTGATAATCATTTAGCGGTAGTGGCTGATAGCTACTTTACTGCCCAGAAAGCAGCAGATATTTTAGAGGCAGAGTGGGTAGCTGTAGAAGATTTTTCAACTAAGTCTGTGCACGAATCGCTCGTTAAAGCTAAGCAAGAAAAAGCTTCGGAGGGTTTCGAATTAGGTCAACGACCCAATACAATCAGTAACGATACTCTCACAATTGATTATGAGGCCGGCTGGCAGGCTCATGCGACCATGGAACCACAAACTTGTACGGTTAAATATAGTCCTACCTTCATAGAGATTTGGACTCCCACACAAGTGCCAATTTGGGCTAAAAAAACAATAGAGTCGTTTACGGGGCTTAGTCCATCTCAAGTTCGTTTCCATGTAACATTTTTAGGTGGTGGATTCGGTCGAAGGCTTGAAAGGGATATGATCTTAGAAGCCGTTAAAATAGCGCGTAAGGTCAAATCGAAAAAGCCTGTTAAAGTTATCTGGAGTCGTGAGGCCGATATGCGTAATGACTTCTATCGTCCGGCAAGTCTTCATTGTATGCGAGCTAGTTTTGATAAGGGTTCTTGGTCATCAGTTGAACACAAGTTGATCAGTGATTCGATTCTTGCTTCAAAATTTGGTCAAGGTGTTTTGGGTCCAAATAAAGTGGACCCCACAGCACTTGAGGGGAGTCGTTTTCATGCTTACCAGATTCCTTATCAAAGAGTCGATTACAAATATGTTGATTGTAAGTTACCCATTGGTTGGTGGCGTTCAGTTTATGATTCTCAAAATGCGTTTGCAAAAGAATGTTTTGTAGATCAAGTAGCTCGTAAGTTAGAAAAAGATCCAGGATTGTATCGCGTGGAATTATTAACAGATAGTCCTAGGCATAAGAGAGTACTACAGGAAGTGTTGCTGATGTCAAAATGGGACACACCAACGCCAAAAGACAAAGGCAGGGGCTGCGCAGTGCATAAGTCTTTCAACAGTTATGTGGCTATGAGCTGTGAACTTTCGTTGCGAAATAATACACCTGTTATTGAAAAAGTTTACGTGGCTGTGGATTGTGGTCTGGTCGTCCACCCCGATACTGTGGAAGCTCAAGTTCAGGGTAGTATCGTATTTGGAATGATGGCTACCTTATTTGGAGAAATTAATGTTGATAAAGGTCAAGTGATGGAGGGAAATTTTCATCAGTACTGGATGCCCCAGATTCAGCATATGCCCGAAGTAAATATTAAAATTGTTGATAGTGATGAAGCACCAACTGGTATTGGAGAACCTGTAGTACCACTTGTGGCGCCTGCAATAGCCAATGCATTGTTGGATTTAACAGGTAAGCAGCCTACTAGAATCCCAATCAAAGCTTAACAGGATTTATTTTGTATGAACCAAAGTTATCTCGAACTTGGAGCTGATGAATCTAAACCTATTAAAGCTTGGATCAAAGATGTTCCTGTCGATCAGAAAGCCTTGGAGCAATTACACAATACTGCCAAGTTAGAAGTGGTCTTTCCTCACCTAGCGGTTATGCCAGACGTTCATTGGGGAATGGGTGCTACCATTGGATCCGTAATACCTACAAAAAATGCCATTATCCCTGCTGCCGTAGGAGTTGACATTGGATGTGGAATGATGGCGGTACAGACGTCTCTTAAGGCTTCTGATTTACCTGAATCTCTTGCAGAGATTCGATCCAATATTGAAAAAGCGATACCTCATGGAAAAACGTTCAAAGGGCGCGATAAAGGTGCATGGCATTCATTAGAGGAACCACAGATCAAAACCTGGGAGTCATTGAGACCAAGCTTCTTAAAATTATCAGCTAAGCATCCTAAAATTGCGGATAGGGTAAATCATATAAATCATCTTGGTACTCTTGGAACCGGCAATCATTTTATAGAAATTTGTTTAGACGAAGAGCAATTTGTTTGGTTTATGCTGCACTCAGGTTCGCGAGGTGTTGGTAATAGAATAGGCAGATACTTTATAGAATTAGCTAAAAAGGAAATGGGGCGTCATATTAAGAATCTACCAGATGTAAATCTCGCATATTTTAGTGAAGGTAATCCGAGCTTTACTGATTACACTGAAGCAGTTTCATGGGCTCAAGAATATGCTAGATTGAATCGTGAATTAATGATGCAATCAATCATAAAAGTCTTTAAGCAAAGTCATAGAATTCCATCATTCAATTTATTGAATAAAGCCATAAATTGTCATCATAACTATGTTTCATACGAATCACATTTTAATCAGAAACTTTGGATAACTCGCAAAGGAGCTGTGTCGGCAGAAAAGGAGCAATTAGGAATTATTCCAGGTAGCATGGGGGATTGTAGTTTTATAGTAAAGGGTAAAGGTAATCTGGATAGTTTTAAGAGTTGCTCTCATGGAGCGGGAAGAATCCTATCAAGAACTGAGGCAAAAAAATGTTTTAGCCTTAAAGATCACATAGCAGCTACATCCGATGTAGAATGTCGCAAAGACTTAGATGTTATTGATGAAACTCCCAGAGCGTACAAGCCGATCAAGAAAGTCATGCAAGCTCAGCATGATTTAGTTGAAATAGTTCATACCTTAAAGCAAGTAATATGTGTGAAAGGTTAGAACTTAATCACTCTATTAATTTGATGTAAAGATTGATATATGAAAACCTATTTTCAATCTATTCAACTGAATTGAGAACAGGGCTTTCCTGTAACTAAAAATCTGTTTCACCATTATTTTAGTATCTTTATCAAGCTAACTTTTAGCTACAACAATTCTCATTATTTTAAGATCTTAACTTTAAAAACATTTAAAACTAACGCCTTAAAGGGATCACTATTTTCGTTTTCATTCGTATATCTACTGCATCAACTAAACGATAAAAATTGAGAAATCGCAGCAATGCGGAGGTTGAGAGAATGTTAAAAGTGATTAGATTTTATTTACTACTAATCGGATTATGCTTCACATCGATTAGCGCGGACGAAACCGAATTAAAAGCCGCAGATTTGATATTCAAAGCAGAGGTTATTGATATCAACAAGGAATGGGGTACCGATAAGGGTGATCCAATCATATATGCAAATCGCGCCTTCACAAGTCTTACCGTTAATATACTTGAGTTCAGATCATTAGATAACGAATCCATCGATAAAGATTTTCGGCATTATCTATCAGGAAATTCCCGTGGAATTGAGTTGTTATTCGAAAAACGTATAGCACCAGACAAGATGCACTATGAGACATTAAAAAAATATAAAGGCGCTTTTGGTTTAGGAGTTCAAGGTGAATTAAAGGTCTCCGGCAAAATGAAATTACAAAAGGTGCGTAGAACAGTTTCTGTGGGCCTGACCGGAGTTAGAGAAGAGACAGCCTACATTGCAACGATTGATCAGTCCCCATTTAATTTAAATGAGGAGGAGCTCACTCTGGAAGGGTCATGGAGTGTAGTTGCAGAACGTACAGTAGAGGTACCGTTTTCGGGTGATCTTCTAAAAGCCTACAGGGGAACCAGAACCAACGGTCACCAAATGTATGTGATTCCCAATTATCAATCTTGCTATCACAGTATTTTGATGAATCTAAATGAATGGAGTGAGACAGGTAAGCCAGCTTTTGATGAATGGCTTAGTGCAAAAGCAAAGAATCTTAAAACTTCTATTAGTCACATATGGCGTTACACCGAACAATACGACCAACTCGAAATTTATAGAAATGCTAATAACAGTAGATTTAGAGGTAGAGTAAGCGTTACAGGCATACTATCAATGACACAGTATACTCTTCAGAATGGATCCACTCTAATGGAGGTTCAAGCCAAGATTGATACAGTAGAAGGTCCTGCGGACGTAATTAAAACAAAGCTGCAAGTAGCTAGAATTAAGGCAGATCTAAAATACATTCACAAGAGCGTGAAAGACTTTTATGAAAAATTCCCGAGCGATGTCAAAGTTTCTATAAACGCGATCTCATATGAGGTTCCAGAAGATATTCAACTGACCGATCAGTTTCTTGCATATATCGAAGAACAAGTATTCGAAAAACATCATGATTGTATGCTTGAATCTCATTCCACTCCAATCACGTCGATTTTAGCGCATAGAGCCGGTCTAATTTCTAATGATGTTAGAGGAAAAGTTGAGGTTTTAATTGACCTTGAGTCAGTCACAAATACTTTAAGTGATGGAACCGTTTCTACCGAATACCGCTATAATTTGCGAGCGGTCAAAGGGTCTTTAGATAGCTATCAAAAACAGTTATTTGAAAACGAAAAAACAAAAAGACAAGCTCAAAGAATCATTAATTTTCACACATTATACGAAGGCGAAAGTTTATAGCTTTCTGAACACCAAAGCAGAAGAGCCGCACGGGTTGTGGCTCTTTTTTTTTTGTGCAAAATAAACCCATTATAAAAATAGATAAAATTTAGGTTAGATTTTAAGAATATTCTGAGACATGTAGGTAGGTTGCAGTCAGCGTATTTATACCGTCAAATTAGA
>JAYZAC010000003.1:0-5635 GCA_036339875.1 bacterium
CCTCGTATGTAAGTCAATCTTATTTTGACGAAATAATTGCCTCACCGGGTCTTCATAAAAACTTGGTAGAATGAAGGCGTAATTCTTTAAATCATCTATCGATAAATTGGTTTGATTAGCTAGGGGATGATTTTTTGAACACGCTAATTTAACTGAATCATCCATTACGAAAAGAGCATCATTTGGCAATTCATCTGAAGCTATACCTGCCAAACTAAAATTGATTCCAAAAATCACATCCAAATGACCCGTATGAAATTCCTTACGTAAAAATTCACCGTCAGTAAAATGAATTTTTAGATCCACATCAGGATATTGACTCATGAATTGTCCCAACAAGGGGGCGCAGAGCTCCTCGTAATGCTTATTGATTCCAACATGCAAAACTTTCTGTGTAACAGTATCAAATTTCAGGTCGTTACGCAGTGATTCACTGGCCTCCAAAAAGCCAGCAGCAAAATCACGAAGCTTTTGACCTTTTTCAGTGAGTTTTGTTGCATTACTTGATCGCACCAATAGTTTACAGCCTAATTCATCTTCAAGGACTTTTATTGCACTACTAACGGCAGACTGAGACTTATTGAGATAGCGAGCTGCTTTCCTGATAGAACCCATTTTTGCAACTTGATAAAATTGATTTAATTGGTTAGTAGGGATCATTGATTAGAACTCCTTGAATATTCAAGTTGAGCAAGACCATAGAAACAAGCATGCTCAACTCTCAGAACAGATTCAGAGACCTTAGTTTCTATAAAATTCAAACCAACTAGTTGATTTAACTCACCAGTTGTAAAACCCCGTTCAGGTCCAATTGCAAAGCAAATAGAAGATTCTGGTATCCTCATCCACTGACCAGCATTCTGATTAAGAACTATCTTGGACTCAAAGGGTTCTAAATGCATTGCAGAATGTTTAAAAAAATCTTTGAAAGTATCAAAAATATGAACTTTGGGCATTCGACTTACGTGGTGGTCTTGAGCCATACCCAAATCGAGTAGTTTGGCTAACTGATTGGGATGTAACAATCTAGAATTGAGGTAAGACTTCTCAGACAAAGCACATTTTACAATAAAAAAATGAGTCACTCCCATACTAGTCGAATGCTCAATTACTTTTCGCATGCTTGGTGGCCTACAAAGTCCGAGTAACATACCGAGAGGATCATTGATTTCTTGCTGAACATCATTAAGACAAAGAACTAAATTATCAGCATCTACAGCCCTCACACTACAAGTTCCATTACCCCAGTTTAGGAGACAAACTCTTAACTCATCGTCCTTCTCAATCTTTATAATTTCCTTAAGATGACTGACTCGAAACTCATCCGATAGATTGTACAGTGACCCTCGTTCAGTCCAATCAGTCGGACTGAGCTGAGATAAATCAGAAGGACGTAGTATGATACGATTCATAAAAATACCAATTATGATTTTATACTAGAAAATCTACTTTTATAATCATTTTCTGGTATTTTACTAGATTGCACAGCGCAATACCTATAATGACAATAATTTTGCAAGAAAACATAAAAGCACTATTCCAGAAGTTCTACGCCAAACCTAGCGAGTATGAGGCCTTTTACGCATGGAGGCGAGAAGTTGAAGACCTACTACGTACACCGCATCAGGAAGTATTGCAGCGCGAGAGTATTTTTGCTCTTCTGTTACCGCTAATACATCAACAAATGGATATTGTTCCTGATCGATTTAATACAGAGATTGTCTCCCTAAGAATGCGCTTCAATTTGTTGTTAAAGAGATTAGAAGACGAGTCAACAGAACTCCTCACTGGTGTAAGACAACAACTGTACAAAGACACGGGTGAGACTACTCAAGGCGTTTATGAACTAGATAATCTCAACGTGCAGAAAATCCCTCAAGTAGTTTTGAAGTCGAGGCGTGCTCAAGGACGTCAGGGGCAACCAGATTTTATAACTGATCGAGATCTAACCTACAAAACTAGGCTCAAACGTTGTGAAAAACCGGAACACTATGAAGCCCTTGTAGAGGCACTTCTGGTGGAGCTTTATCATTCACTACAACAAAATAAACCTGAGGCTACAGAGGCGTTTTTACTGGATTCTCATGATATTTTCGTGAACCTTTGTAAGAAAACGAGGAATATCGATTTAATAGCAGGCTTCATTGACGTATTACCTTATCTATTGTTTAGAGCTCACAAAGCTCCATATAATCAAGAATATGTGAACTGTGCGCGGATATTGAAAGTTGAAATATTTAAACTAATTCGTCATGAGGATTTATCTTTTAATAAGCCAGAGATGGGTCCTATCGATGATGCATTTCATTACATGTTTCAAGCTTCCCTCTATTTTTTAGAACATGGTCGCTTAGTCGCATTTGAGGACTTACTAGAAACATTACTTGTGCTACTGACACATGCCCAAAAATTCCACTTGAAATTCTACTATTTGCCACTTATAACAGAAATTTATTACTGGATTCCTCAGACCTATCGAACCAAAATTAGTCCTCGAATTCTATCTGCAATTGAGGGTAAAGCTAAGGAAAAACCCGGTGGACCGTTAGACCAACTATTCAGAATAGTCAATACATCGGAAGTTGGAAATTTTGATAGAAGTGTAATTATTACTGAAGCACTAAAAGAAGTTTATAAAGATCGTGAAATTCAAGAAAATGAAAAAGTACAAATAAAAAATCTTGTAGACAACTTGGGCGTATCAATTAGTCAATACCGACTACTTTTGCGAGATGTATTTCGAGAAATTAATCAGGATAAAATATTGGAAGAAGGAGATCTAAATCCAATTGAACTACTTACACGATTAGTGCAAATGGCGATGATAGACTCCCAATTACCTGCGCAACGGAAAGATTGGTTATTGTTAACAGCTCAGGCTTTCAACATTAGCATTGCTAAATTTCATGAAATAGTAACTGGAGTTGCTGCAGGGAAAATAAGCTCTCCTAAAAATAAAGGACTCCGCCGATTAGGCTTCACTGGGGTAAGTCGAGAACTTTTAGAGGCGCTGGAATCCTATAAATTCAAGCAGCTTCGTCTTGAGCACTACCAAAATCTATTTACTAAGTTTTTGAGCAAACTTGACTATCAACCAAGAAGAAATCATATCCGGCTCGATGGTGAAGTGAGAGAAGCCTTCAAACCGCTGGCCGGTGAAATTAAACTTATTAGAATTGAAGAACTACAAGGTCGAGAAGAAATAGGAGTGATTGTATGCACACCTCGAACCAGTTTGCGGAAGTGGTTTGAAATACTCAATGAAATTGAGTATATGATATTTCAAACTAGCTCAGAAACTCTTTCCATAGAACTTTTCCTGTTGAATCATAAAGGACAGTTGCAGATAACCAGAGACTTGCCTGTCAAAGAACCAGAAAAACTCCACGAGATACTCGAAGCCAATAATGGTCGATGCAGAGTATTCATTGTAGAATCCGGCAGAATGGAGCTAGTCCATTGGCTAAGGCATCCAGCTTATCTAATAGATCACAAAAAAATTGAACCGCTACTAGATGCTTTGTTATCTAAAAACTTTACGTCAATAAAAATTATTTCCCAAATAGGTCAACGTCGTAATCCTGATGAGATTATCTATACCCATGCCATGGTTGAAAACGTGCTTTTTCTCGGAGGAGAAACGGGTGAATATAAAAAAATGACGGACTTATGCAAACATTTAGTCGATACAAAATTCAAAAATGACTTTAAATTATTTTATTATCTAGGATACCTTCACTTCGAAATGGGCAATAAAGAGGAAGGTTTCTTGTGGACTCTTCGCTGTCTGCAGGCAAAACCGGATTTTAGAAGTGCACTTTATTTGTACGTAGAGCATAAACTTGCGGAGAATATTCTAGATCCCCGCGGCCTAGGTTATCTCAAATATCTGGATTTATATTTTCCCGAAGACGAAAAACTAAAAGACATTTACGACGGACTTGAAAAAAAGCATCAAATTGATCTATCGCAATTATTAAGTCACAGCCGCTTAACGTTTGTTTCAACTGAAAATAAATTAAAGGATCAGTATGGCTCAACTCGCTAAAATCGAAACTAAGAAAATAAGAATCTCAAAAGAACATTTACTGCGTGAAAAAGAACTGCTTCTCTCGGATTTAGATAAACAGGATTCGCGTAAACAGATGATTTACACCTTCCTAATATTCCTTTTTCTTCTTAGCTTATTGCTGGAGGATACCGGTAGAAACTTAGCCATGGCGATGATTACAATGGCTTTCGTTGGTGTTTCCATTTATAAAAATCCTGAAGTTTTAGATACGGAGAAACAGATTTTAGAAATCGATCAAAAACTTGAATTGTTTGATGCTCATCCTGAGAAAATTCAATCTGAATTTGAAAGGAAACCAAGAAGGAACAAAGATTCTCGTTCAAAAACAAAAAATAAATCTGATCAAAAAAACCCCACCAAAAGTGAGCGTGGCAATTTAGATCAAAAAGGGCCAAAAGCTCAAAACAAAGCAACCGATTCAAGTAATAAGTCGGAATCCCAGAATAAAAAATCTAAGCATAGACGCCGTCATCGAAACAAATCGGGAAAAACTGCCTAGAGGTCAGTAAGTACCTCTACTTATCGGGGTAACGAACGATTACGTTAGTATCAATACCACCTCTTCGCCCGAAAATTGCCTTCACTTCTAACTTGCGAGGTTTCAACGTTTCTAGCAACAAATTGGCTATTTCGTTAGTAACGGCCTCATGAAAAGCCCCTCGGTCTCGAAAATGCCACAAATACATTTTGAGACTTTTTAGTTCAACGCAAAATTCGTTCGGCACATAATTCACAAAGATCTGAGCAAAATCAGGCTGCCCTGTCAAAGGGCATAAACACGTAAATTCTGGACACTCCATTTGAATTTCATAGTCTCTTTCTGGGTGCGGGTTCTTAAATGTATCAATCGTTGTTTGAGGTGTAGTTGCCATGAAATCAAAATAGGCTATCTAACGTATTAAATCAAGCTAGAATAGATATCATGTTATCCTTATTCATATGCGAATGCTCATGTTTAAATTGAAGTCCTCTTCATCTAAGTTATTTTTGATTGCGGTTGAGGAATTAAATGACCGCCTGCGTAACAGTCATGGTTTTATATCAGGAATCATATTAAGTTCAGAAAATAACCCGCAAGAACTGCTTTATCTTAATATGTGGATGGACGCAGACTCTGCCCAGACTGCTAAAGAGATTGCCGAAAGCCACTTCAGGCAAATAAGTCTCGACCACGAGCTAATTGAAGAAGATCACCTGTCTGTCGAATTAAGTATTACAAGCGAAGGGGATTTTAAGCCCGTTGTTAATTAACAGGATCTAGGGAGCAGGTGTCTCCGTATCATGGTTAGTCATATCCTTTGGCTGGCGAGTGACCTCTAATACAGACTGCCAAAACAATGATTCAGGATGAATCCGCTTGCGAGCGGATACTGTGTAACTCATTGGTACATGGGTGAATATTCGACTCCAATATCCAGTAACCATAGCAGTTTTGCCAGCCATGGCTGCATGTACTGCAGCCTGTCCCAAACGAAGACAGAATACGGCATCGTTAGCGCTGGCCGGTAGTGAACGAATCAAATAGCTGGGGTCGACATATTTAATAGTGGGTTTTAACGCATG
>JAYZAC010000004.1:0-11462 GCA_036339875.1 bacterium
CTTCCAATACTCAGAGCAAGAATCATAAAAACCTTTCAACTGAAATCTCTTGAGTTCATTATGAAAAAGAAGAAAATAATCTTTCGCGATACGTAATAATAGATCACTGTCAGGCTCTACCATTCCTTGATTTTCAAAAAACTTCTTCATGTCGAATTCTATATAAATTAGTTTCCATGGATTCACACCGGTAGAATTTTTATGATTGCTAAATTTTGCTTGAAATGGAACATTGAGTGAATTCACAAGACTTACAGAACCACTAGTAGATACGATCATTTTTTTGTCTAATGAAAGTTTAGATAATTCAACACCTTGATTTTGTTTAAGTCCATAAATGCTATCAAGCTCCTTGAGAGTCCTGAAAGGGGTACTGGATTGAAATATCGGATGAGTCGAGTAGTAGGCTTCGCGCAGTCCACTAGAACGAAGAGTATTAAAAAACTTAAAGAGTGATCTTTCAGAAAATTCTTGCGGACTTGATTTTTTAGAACCTGAGCATCCCGCTAGGAATAGCATGATAACTACTAAACATAATAAGTGACTGTAAACACTCGAATAGCAACGTAAATCCATAGACACAGGATTTTATCATATTGAACTAATGATACTCTTCAAGCAAAAAACTCATTACGAATTTTCTCAACTTTTAACAAATAATCTCTATGCTCCAGAAGACTTCTCTTCAAACTTGAATTATTAACTTTAGGCAATAAATCAATCGTAAAATTCAAAGATTCTTTCAGAAAACTAGTTGGAAACATTACACGACTCATACTACGGCTAAAAATACGATCTCTATCCTTAAATACCTGTGGTAGCTTTTTAAAGTAAGCTTGCACCACGGGCTCACATTCTTGCCTCTGCGCTCGATGAAAAAATGAACTCATCGCCGCTCTTAGGAAATCTGCCGAGTTTTTCTGATCAGACATTACTTCCTCAAACATCTGAAGTTTGTCTTTCCGCAAAGCACAGCGAACGGCGTGGGCATCTTTTTTACCTGCGTCACTGTTATCGATTAAAAGCATTTTTTCTAAACAATCTTCTGTTCTTGGATGATAGTGAAAAGCTAGCTTCCGCAATAAAGACCATTTTTTCTTTGTATCCAATTCTAGACTCTTAAATGAGTTACTATCGATCATATCTACAAGTTGGTTAACCTCAGAAGCCGCATCACAGGCTATCAAATAAAGCCTAAACCATTCACTTTTAACGTCATAGTGTAAGTCTTTTCTATCCAATTGAGCGAGGCATAGATTGATCATTTGTGGTGCCATACGTTTAACAATAGTTTCCGGTAAATAAGCGTAATAATACAAGATCGCATTCTCAATAATGGAAACCTTCAAGGAATCGCTCGCTTCCTTATCGAAAAGTGTTGCAAACTCATTAAGATAGTCTAAAGGGGATATTATTGAATCCTCAATCATGTTGAAAACGCAATTTAATAACACCTGCCGATCTAAAGGTTCCTCAAAATTCGCAAGCTTTTCAGGTAGTTGGAGCCAGGTTTCACGGTCCAAATATGTTCTTGCATAAGCATGGTCACCTTGATTAATAAATAAAAAAGAATCTTTATGACCCTCTTTTAATTCAAAAACTAATTGCCTCTCGTCATCTATAAATACTTCCTTTTCATCGATTTTTTCCATATTGCTAGACTGAAATGCTTCAAGCCTTAGCTTGTGAGGACGAATTTCTGCGAATTCAGAGTTTTGTATTCCTTGCTTTAAATACACTTGACCGTCTTGATGACGCTCAAGAACTAAGGTGTTTACATGCGCTGTGTGTAACCATTTATTAGCCCAGTCTTTTAGGGATATAGGGCTGAAGCCCTGCATCAAATCAAGAAAATCATTGTGATCGAAGTTGCTATAAGAATACTTTTTCAGTAACGCAACTAGACCTTTTCTAAACTGTTCAAAACCCATTATAAAAATTAGCTGTTGAATCATACTCGCCGCTTTTTCATAAGTGATTGAATCAAAATTCTGAAAAGCAACATTCGTGTCTGGACATGGAGTTACAATAGGATGAGTTGAAGAATACTGATCTGCCTTAAGTGCTCGACCTTTCACTTCCTGCGTAAAGTGAAGCATAGACTCCTTAAACTCACTAGCTTGAGTCAGTGCATAGTAACCATAAAAAGTTGCTACGGATTCTTTCAGCCAAAGGTCTCCCCACCACTTCATAGTAATTAAATTGCCGTACCACATATGCGCCATCTCATGAACAACCGTATTATAATAATCCATTTGTTCAGAGCGAGTCGGCTTATGACGAAACAAGTAGTCCTCAGTAAATACTACCAGACCCGCATTTTCCATAGCGCCAGCAGTGTACTCAGGTACGAACACCTGATCGTATTTGTCGAAGGGGTACTCAATTTCAAAGTGCTCTTCATAGAAATCCATTGTTTGCCTAGATATTTCAAATAATTTTTCTGAATCTAAGTACTCCAACATACTTTGGCGACAGTAAATATTCATCGGTATACGAGATTTAGGGTCTTCAATTACCGTGTATTCACCTGCGATAAGAGCAAATAAATAAGCGGGTAATGGCTTCGTTGGATTAAACAGTATGTACTGTTTATTAGCCTCTATGCGTGATTCGAATGGAATACAATTACTCGCAATCTCCCAATCCGCAGGGCCCACAACACTTAATTCAATCACTGATTTAATATCAGGTTGATTAAAACAAGGAAATACCTTATGACACTCAAAAGGTTCTAAGTCGGTATATAGATACGTATGTTTACTACCCGGACTAATATAACGGTGTAACCCAACTCCCGTTTTATCATAGCAGTTTGTAAATTCGACACGTAGAGTATGACTGCCAGTTAATCCATCGGCTGCAATAGTTACTTTATGATTTTCATGAACAAAAGCCATATCTTGTCCATTCAGCTGTACTCTGTGAACTTTTTGACTAATGCAATCGAGTAGCAGTTTTATCCAAGGATTTTTAATTTTTATCTGTAATTCAACCCATCCATCGAAGGTATTAGCCTCTTTATCACTGATGTCCAAATGCACTCGCATATGGGGTACTTCCAGCTGGCGAAACCTCGCCTCCGCCAAATCTTGACTTAGGTTGTCTTCGACACTCATAAATACTCCTGAATCTGCTTACTAAAAATGAAGAGCAGTTACTTAACAGAGTCTGGCTATGGAAGGCAAGTAAATTTAGAAACTAATCTAATTTGATATCAGAAAGTATGTATGAACCGGCATCTGTACCAATCAAAATTTTGTGCGTTTCGTTGGTATTTTCAATCAGAGTTAGACTGTGAGTATTTAGCTTAACAGTATCATCTACTGCACTGAATGAAGTGCCACCATCCTGAGAACGGTAAAGACCTTGGTCAGTACCTATGTAAATTAAATGATTCAATGCATTACTAGAGGTAATTATCAGAGAGGTGAGAACACTAGGAGTAAAATCTGGAGTGATATTAAATATATTACTACAATCATTTGCTGCACGATGCAAGTCACCCTGAGCTACAAAGTATAGTCCATCAGAATCACTGACTATGCTAATTTGAGAAGCGGAATTCACACTACAACTCGAGTCGACAAAACTTAAATTGCTCCAATCTGACCCCGATGAACGTGCCACTCCGGTTGTGGTTGCCACAATAACATTTGAGGTATCTCCTGCAATAGCTGTAACGGTAACGATACCAAGTCCATCTGATGAGTTGACAAAATTAGATCCTCCATCAATAGTGTGAAATAAACCATGGTGTTCGGTTCCAACCAGCACGAAATCCGAATTACTTGGATGAAAGGCAACACTAGTTACATAAGTATTGCTGGTGGTAATTGGTAGCGACAGAGTACTCTTTGAACCGTTATATTCCATAGTGGATATCCCTGTTGTCTCACTACCAACAAACAGATAATCCTTCATGGGATGCGGCTCCACAAAGGTATAGGTCGAAATAGGAGTGGCCGGGCTTCGGAGTAACCAGTTATCACTAGCTACGTTGTATTCATAAATCCACATTTCTGTTAAAGCCCAAACGGTGCTGAAGTCACTATATCTAGATGATACATAAGATATTTTAGCAGGAAAAATACTTGTCAAATCATTTTGAGTATACGGGCTTGCTGTTACATTAAGTATTTTGTGGAGGGCTGCATTCGAGCCAATCAATATTCGGTTAGAGTTATTACTCACTGCCGAGATTGCTGTATAATTAGAATCAGGGAAACCTGCACCTGTTGCCTGATGACTCTTATACCACGAACCCCCGTTATCAGTACTTTCAAAAATACCAGAGGTGGAAGCCATATAAATTACCCCTGCGGTTGGTCCAAAGGCAATTGCGTTAACGTCACCATCACTCAATGTATCCGACGTTACCGTGGTCAAAGAACTAGCGAAATCAGAACTTAAACTGGTAGATCTTAAAAATTGACTAGCAGAAATAATAAACATTGTCTCCGGCTGACCAGTTGGTTGCGATATCTTCAAAATGTTTGCTGTATTGGTTAGTATAGATGACCAGTTAGACCCACTAGAATT
The DNA here is from genome assembly GCA_036339875.1 of bacterium. Taxonomy (GTDB): domain Bacteria; phylum Muiribacteriota; class UBA6191; order UBA6191; family UBA6191; genus JAYZAC01. The sequence goes on from JAYZAC010000004.1 coordinate 4,543, forward strand.
AGAATAGAATAACCCACTCTCCATAGCAGCGTACAAGCGCGAAGTATCTGTTTCAAAAAGTAGACTAATTGAATTACGATTAGCAGTGTCGGACCCATCTGCAGGGCCACTTACATTAAAGTTGGAAAAGCTCTGTCCGGTATCTAGAGATTTGAAGATATTAACATCGGTAGCTACCCAAACATTAGTTGGATTGACACCGGAAAAATGAACATCATTGACAACACGAGAATCAAAAATATTCGAATCTATTTCTTGCCAGTTTAAGCCCGAATCAGAGGAGCGATATAAACCGTTATCTTTAGCAAGTAAAAGTATATTAGAACTTGCCATCTGGGGGTGCTCTGCAATGGCATTTACCTTGGTATTCGGTAAACCTTGATTGCGATCGGTATAGATTTCACTATCAAATGCAATTTCACCAAAACCAGCGCGACCATAGACAAAAAATCTATTGCTATCATGCTTGGACTCTTGAATCAAACTGATCCCAATATTCGTCGTTTTCAATCCTGAAAATGAGCTCGTCAGCTGCTTCTGCCGTGCAAAACTATCAGCGAAAATCTGTGAGGTTACCGTTGGGGACCGCTTGTTTGCAAAATCTATCAAATAAAAGCTATAAGTATTCACAGAATTCGCATTCAGACTAGCTACATAACTTGTGGTACCGCTAACAGGTATTTCGGAATGAAAAATACTATTTATATACAGACTCGTACCAACTTCTGCATCAATACTTAGAGTATAGGAGGAAGTATCTGTTGTTACGTATTGGGGATTAACGACGGGTGAATCAGGAATACTAGCATCTATGCCTAATGTTACTCCTTGCATCGCCTCTACTGTTGCTGCCGGTGGCATCATGACATTACCAGCAGCATCATAAAACATGAGATTACTCAGTTGAAGTGGAACTTCCCTGTCGGCGTGATTTGTCGAAGCAGTATATAAACTCGTGTAAACTCCTGAATCAGTAGGATCTTCATTCCAATAAAGAGTCACACCATTGTATGTAGCACTGACAGTTCCTCCAGAATCTACACTGCTACCCTGTAGCTGAGGAGCAAATTCAAAATTAATAAAATCACCATTACTCAAATATGGAACCGCAGATGTAGAAGTGACGATCAATGACATTAGAACGGGCCTGGTAGCATCCACAATTCTTGTTACGCTAGTAGATCCTGGGGCACTAATGCGAGAGTTTACGTCAAGAGCCCTAAGATTAATCAAGGGAATTGATGTAGTAGGACTGGGATGCCCCTCAACTACTGTATAAGTGGCAATCCATGTAGTTGGAGTACTACTTTCGAAAGATAGTACCTGCGAGTTAAATTCTGCTGTTACCGACGAGATCAAAGCAGTCGAAGTAAATGAAGCAACAAACTGCACTTGATCGCCAATCTTCAAGTATGTAGAACTATTTGGAACTGTATTATCTATGAGATTAGTTGTGGATACGATATTTATTAAACTTGGTGCCTGAGTATCAATTTTCTTTAATATATCGTTGGTAAATCCTGTGGTAAAATTGCCAAAAGAGTCTGACACGACAAGAGTTGTCAAGTTGATAGGTGTAGCTTGTGAATTGTGGTCTGCTCTTACATAGTACGTGCCTACATACTGTGAACCATCTGAATTGGAATTAAATTCTAAAGGTATAGAACCTCCCGCAGTCTGATTATAATATGCCTCAACTGATAAACTAGAGTCTGGCGTGGTTAAGGTGAAAGTGAATTCTATCGAAGTATCATCAGTAGCATAAGCGTGATGCGTGTAAAGCGTTCCAGCTACAGTGGCATTGTGACTCAAAGATGATATGAATGGCGTATTAGCATCGAAAAGACGAACAACATCGGTTGTAAAAGAATTAGTTAGGCTATTTCCAGCTTCATCACTAGCATCTAAAACTAGTTCCGGATAATTTAATGGATCAGTTTGATCGGGATACCCTTCAATGATTGTGTAAGTTGCTTTCCACGATGCAGATGTACCAGTCAAAACAAATTCAAAAGAGCTCGAATTAAACGTCCCCGTAATTGAATGAATGTCAGAAGCGAAGCTTCCAGAAGGAACTTCGAATTCGATAATTTCACCAACTTTTAGACGATCTGTAGTAGGTACACTGCTTATTGATACTAAATCGATGACTGGCCTTGAGGTATCAATAGTTATGGAAAGGGAGGTAGTGTATTCTTGAGACTGATTTCCGACAATATCAAAAGCATAAACATCACTCACAAATACAGTACCACTGCTACTTGGATCATTATTCTCTTGAACTACATAGAAAGCCTCCCAAATGAAAGGAGCGGTAGTGGTTGGACCAGTGAAAATCAACGACTCTCCATTGAGACTACCCGCTATATTTTGGATGGGATCAGTACCTCCCAAAGTAGAAGATGGCGAGACTACAGCACTAATACGTAGACGATCTAAAATACCGATAGTCGTCATCGCTATATTTTCAGAAGTCACAGAAATGCTATCTAATTGGGGCCTTTCTGCATCTATTCCAATACCCATATTGACTGTAGATGTAGTCAAGGTGTTACCAGCACTATCAGTGACTATGACTTCAATTTGGTCAAAAGATACAAGGACTGATGGAGTAGAAAAGTCCGATACCGTATATGAGCCTCTGTAGAGATTAGAACCCCCATCAAAAGCAAATACAACAGTCGTACCTAAAAAATTTCCTGTAACGCTCAATAAGTCGTCACCATTCGTTAAATTGACTGGGTTGAGAAATGGTAACTCCCAAACAATTGAAGCACCTATTCCAATGGTAGTTGGTGATCCTACAGTGTTTGATGGACTGACTATAATTGAATTAAAATCAGGTAAATTTGCATCTATAAATTTTTCAAAATTAGTTGCTACCGAGAAAGGACCGGGAAGTATACTCGAAGGGTCAACCGGTACTCGTGATAACCTCAAGCCAATATCATTTGCACGGATGTTGGTTCCAATCGAATTTCTTGCAGCTGATCTCAAATCGTTAGCTTGACTACTCCAGCCACCCCCACGAGTGACTCTTTGAGAATCAGAAGTACTAGGACCGATAGGGTCAATTACTGAGTTAGTAGTGTAGGATGGACTGTAGACATCATAAACTAACTCGGCCACATTACCATGCATATCATACAAGCCGTAAGGATTAGAGAGCTTTTGCCCAACGCCCTGTGATTGAGAGTTAGAATTGAAGTCATACCATGAGTAATCACCAGTAGTGTTCACGCCAAAACTAAAGCTAGTGGTGGTACCTCCTCGAGCTGCATATTCCCATTCAGCCTCTGTAGGAAGTCGATAACAACCTGCAGGTACATTCAATGGCGAATATCGGGCTGTATCCGTACTTAGAGATGTAGTGTCGCAGCCAGAAGCTTGGTTCAACTTATCCAAGAAGCCGTCCACTTTAGTTACGTCATGCCAACTAATAAAGTAGGCCGGATGCGAAGAGCTATAACCATATGTGGACGAAGGACTTTCAGGAGCGCTTGCTGGCCATGAGTCAGCACCACCCATTACAGCTTCCCACTGACCTTGAGAAACTTCATAGCTTCCTATGTAGAAATCTTTAGTTAGTGTCACCTGATGTTCTGCAGTCTCATTTATTGCAGCACCGGAGGACGATAAAGTGGAACCCATTGTGAAGGTTCCGGAGGTAATTCTGTTAAACTCCATACCAAAATATGGATCCCTCCATACTTCTGTTTCCAAAAGGCTTTGTGCCAAGGATAAGTCGAAAAATTCACCTTGATTGCCAGCCTCATCAAATAACTGCAAACCCTTAAGTTGCGAAAAGTTGAAAGCATCCAATTGATCCGTATGTCCCTTAACAACAGTATATGTACCTATGAAACTGCTACCTGCGTTAGTGGTTACAAAAGTAATCGGTATCGAGTTGAATTCACCGGTTAAAGAAATGGCATCAGTAGAGCTTTGGGTTGGGCTCACCAGAAAAGTTATTTTATCACCAACTTTCAAAGTGCTACTAGAGGAACTGAATGAATAAGTTACGCTATCTATCACTGGACGACTTGAGTCAATGATAAAGTCGATATAGCCGGGGTCTGAAGATAAAGTAGATAGGGAACTTACAGGGCCGACTCGTCCTTCTGAATCCGTAAAGAAAACTCCCGTGAGTGCTATTGGTGCTTCCCTGGACATGTGAGATTCATCAACCGTGTATGTTGCCGAGTAAGCTCCGATAGTCGACATATAATTACCAATAAAACTGACCTCATTGTATTGAATATTCAATGTCAAAGAACTTATATCTACAGGTGGTACGGTAGTTAATGCAGTCAAATCTCCGTAAGTTGGAAAAATTGTAAAGCTTACCGAGTCACCGATCGCCAAGTAGCTTGTGGTAATGTTATGCGTAATCTGTCCAACTAGAGGCTTAAGTGTATCGATGTTTACATCTGTTATGAAAGGTGTCACAGTCATACTAAGCTGAGTAACTACATAGGAATATTCAGCCGATTGATTCAAACTAACTTCGTAAAATATAGTGTCAATCAATTCGATTCGATCAGTAATAATGACAGTATCTGGTATTGCAAAATCGGTAGTCCAATTATTACCAACAGAAGCAACGAAAGTGAGTGGAACCCCAAATGCCTCACCCTCAATTCTATTCAACTCAGGGTCCTCATCATATGTGAATGTAAGAGTTACTATATCTCCTGTCTGCAAGAGATGATCTGTTTGATTAATACTTCCAATCAATGAAGAAGGCTCAACAAAGCCTGAATCTACTCCATGATTAACCGTGATCGAACTTGTGGCCGAAAGATTACCTGCTCCATCTCCAACCCTAAACTCAGCCGTTAGTGGGCCATCTGAATTTGTTGAACTAAACGCAACAATGTAGGTTGTATAAAAATGAATACCATCAGTACTAGTGAAACTTAGAGTTTCTGAGTTAAAAGTACCTATTGGTGAAAGAGGGGATGAAGGATTAGTACCAAGGTCAGTTGCTACAATTAAAAACTCAATACTATCAGACAAAATAAGAGTCTTGGTAACCGTCGTAGTAATGCTTACAGAAGAAATCGAAGGTATAATATTATCAAATCCAGATTGCACATCTTGAACTACATTATCCATTGCAGCGGGTGAAAGGTCAGTCACCTCATTGCCTGCTCGATCTTTGATGCTACTTAACAAAATTGGGGGCACAGTGCCGTCATAAGCTGGATGTAATTCATCTACCGTGTAGGTAGCTTGATAATAATTGCCCAGAGAACTAAGAATGTAATCGAATTGTAAATCCTGTGAATTGTAAGTGGCACTTACCTCCAGATGTGGCTCATCCGATTGCATGGATAGAATAAACGTAATTGAATCACCGATTTTCAAAAATCCGCCACCCTGAGCATCGTTAGTGAGTAGGGAAGGCACTGGAGGACTGGTATCACTGATATAAGGACTTACTGAATGAGTCGTAAACGAATTACCTGCAGCATCACTGGCCACTAATTGGAAGCTTAAAAAATTAGGGTCAGACTGCGAATACTCATTGACCCGAAATCTAAATTGTCCAGTAGATACGTTGGAAAAAGTAACGACAGAGTTTGAATCGAAATATATCTCCACAGAGTCCTCTACCTTGGAAAGTTCAAAATCTATCAAAATACTCGAACCTTGGCCAATGTAAGTAGTATCAGAAATCGGATCAGTGCTAAAGGAAATGGGAGTCGATAATTGGGGAAGGATCGTATCAATTTGTGCAGTTAAGCTACCACTAAATACTTGTGAATTGAACAGTTCATCACTCATCAAAATACTAAAATCAGGATTAACAACTTCTGTGGACATCATAGCCAGATTCACTGAAGTACTGAATCTTATTTGATCCGTACTAATCAAAGGGTAATCCTCAGAAAGAAAGTTTAGTACGCCAGTAGCGCCTGGTTCTATCTGATTCGACATAAATACGAATTCGATACTATTTGTTGAAAGCAAGTATTCTTGATTTGGAACAGAAACAGTTCGTACCCCGGTAGGAGGCGATGAATCTTGAGTTACACTAACGGATGTAGAGGAAGATAGGTTACCGGCAATATCCTGTAGTTGGAATTGAAAGAAATTTACTGAATTAGAAAGTAAATTCAGCGTAGTTGAACTAGGCAGTAATCCGTGTGAAACACCATCAATTAATAAGGTAGATCCATTTTCACCAGATAAACCAATATTAACCTGACTAGAATTTGTATATGTGGTACTAGGAATAATTACTGGTGGTGATGGGGCCAAAGTATCTAGAGTGAAGGATGTGCTGTAACTAGAACTATTCTGTGCTTGGTCTAACATCGTAAAATTGAAATGCCATATGCCTTGAGTTTCGTCAATTGGAAAAGCAACTGGGCTGCCACTCAGAATAATTGTGGATTCACTAGAGTCGGGCGCAGTGGCGATCAAAGTTACTGCAACGCCTGCTCCAACCGCGTAATTAAAATTGATAGCTGTAGTATTAATTAAACTCGCAAAGACCGGAGTAGTTAGAAAATAAGGAGGTATGGAGTCAAATACAATTTGTGTACTGTAGTTTGATACATTCTGAGATAAATCAAGCGCTTGTATCTCTAGAATATGAACACCTTGTACATCCTGAAAATCAAAGTTAAGTAAAGATCCAGCTTGGATAGGTGTAAATTGAGGAGGGTTCAACTGATCACTATAAAATCGATAATGTAATGACGAGAGATTTTCGTTATGAGTTAATGCAAGATTGAAGTTGGTATTAACTAAGCTAGGCACAGTCGTTTCTAGTATCGGAGCGCTAAAATATACAAATAAAGGGTATGATTGGGTGATTCTATTTTTTAATTTGTCGAATATTTACAGCAGTAATATCTGAGTACCCACCACCAAATTAATCAAAATTATAGTATTAATTTTTACTAAAG
>JAYZAC010000005.1:0-15310 GCA_036339875.1 bacterium
GATAGATTATGTAAGAGGTTGGGCTTTAATCACAGGAGCTTCTGCGGGTATCGGAGCAGAGTTTGCACGACAGCTTGCTGGGGAAGGTTATGCATTGGTGTTAGTAGCGCGCCGTTTGCAAAGACTTACAGAATTAAAACTTGAACTCGAAAAAAAAGTTCCAGTAAAAATATGTGCTCTTGATCTTAGTAAACCAGATTCGGTGAGTCTTCTAGTGGACTTTTGTGAGAAGGAATCAATACAGGTAGATATTCTCATCAATAATGCAGGTTTTGGCTCTTGCGGAAAATTTCTGGACCTTGATTTAGATCGAGAACTTGAAATGACTGATCTAAACATACGGGCTATGATGGAATTAAGTCATCGCTTTGGAAAATTAATGGTTCAGAGGGAGTCAGGTAAAATTTTGATCGTAGCCTCTTGTGGTGGTTTTCAGCCTGGTCCGGGTATGAACACTTATTTTGCAACTAAGGCTTTTGATCTTCATTTTGCAGAGGCATTAGATGAGGAATTATTGGGAACTGGAGTGCGCTGCAGTGTGCTATGTCCAGGTCCAACTGCTACCGAGTTTTTCGATGTAGCTGGAGCCAAAAGTCTCAAAGCGACTCCTATGCCCTCTATGAATGTTAAAGATGTAGTCGATTACACAATAAAAAAAATGAATCAAGGCCAGAGAATAATCATTCCCGGATTTCTTAATAAGTTGGCTGCCTTCTGCTATCGTTTTTTTCCAAGACCGCTGATAACAGGAATTTTGGGAAAAGTGTTATTGCATCGTAGTAAATAAAAACTAAAAGGATTTCCAAGAACACTTGACGATATCGTAAAATCTCTAATAATCGGCTTGAATCTACTTAACGGTAAGGGAAATTTAATATGCGAGCAATGATTGGTTTGACTCTTCTAATCGGAAGTCTTAGTTTTAGCGTAGCTACTTCAAATCGTGTACTAGCTCACGAATCTAGCTCGAGACAAATTTTTAATCAGATTCATAGTCAGACCACAACGGTAATGCCGCAATCATATGATGGACTAAACGGAACGGCTTTATTTAGTAAGTTACATCGTATTACTGGTCAGAATTACAAGCAGAAGAATTACGGTGAAGCTAAGCAGTATATGTATGACTTTGTAGATAACAAGTCTGGTAGGGTGCATACAGCTTATTCGGGCGTGGATGCGGCTAGAAGAGGACACCGCTATTTCGAGGAGGGAGATGCTAATCGAGATGGTACTCCAAATGATTTTGTAAATTGTGAGCATATTTGGCCACAAAGTAAATTTTCTAAACAGAAGCCAATGGTAAGTGATATACATCAACTATTTTCTACCTTTTCTAAACCCAATGGTATGAGGGGTAGTTATGCATTCGGAGAGGTTGTTAATCCGAGATATACTACTAAAGCGGGAGCTAGGCAGGGTGGAAACCTGTTTGAGCCACAAGATAATCTAAAAGGTAATGTGGCCCGTGCGATGCTGTATTTTATGGTCAGATATCACAATCGTCCAATTTTCAGAAAAACTGACAAAGAGCATTTTTGGAATTCGAGAATTGCTATGTTTTTGAAATGGAATCGAGAAGACCCACCGGACGAATGGGAGCAATCTCGTAATGACCGAGTAGAACACTATCAAGGTAACCGAAACCCTTTTATCGACGAGCCAGATTTAGCTGATAGAATCGGTCGTGAGGCTTTTATGCAGATTTACCGTCAGACTATGATTCGTCTATTTAATACCTATTAAGTGGAAAGAGGCTTCTGTTGCACATGATTGTGATCATTGATGCGTAACATTTTCATCTGATCTCTTGTAATCTCTATTTCGGTTATTCCTGTATTCGTAATTTCCAACGGTGGTTTGGGAGAATTAGATCCCATTAATTTAGCCACAAATACTCGAATTACTCCGCCGTGGGTAACCAGCATCAAATTTTTTTCGGGCGAATTATCCACCAACCTCATAATCGTGGAGTTAAATCTTTCTAAAGCTTCGTGCCAAGACTCTCCTTCATGGTCCTTGAAAGTCCACCATTTCTGATGATATTCATTTGAATGTTTAGGAAAGTTGTCACTGATTTGATCCCAACGAAGACCCTCCCAATTGCCAAGATCGATTTCTTGTAAGCCAGGCTCTGTTTCAAGTTTGCATTCAATTGCTTGAGCAATGTATTCAGCAGTTTCAATAGCTCTTCCAAGAGTCGAAGAGATCAAGCGATCCACATTAATATGTTCTTTTTTCAGTCTACCAGCTAATCTCTGCGCCTGAATTATACCTAATTCAGACAGTGGGGAATTAGTTTGGCCTTGAAAAGTGCCGCTAGCGTTGCTCACTGTTTCCCCGTGACGAATCAAATAAAGCTTAGGCACAAAACTATCCGAAGTATGTAGGTTCGTTACCAGGTTTCCACTTGATATTGCAGCCCGCGGCAGGAGTGGGATTAAAATCGATTTTACCGTTTTCAATAATCGATTGGATTGCTCGACTTAAATCATTTCCAGAAACTGCGATTTCATTGCCAGGTCGAGCAGAATCGTACTGCCCCATGTATTGTAGTTTGAAGTTTGAGTCGAAGATGAAAAAATCAGGAGTACAAGCGGCTTTGTAAGAATGTGCGACTGATTGGTCTTCATCGAATAGGTAGGCAAATGGGTAAGCAAAATTTTCGATATCTTGAGCCATTTTCTCCGGCGAATCATCCGGATACTTATTTACATCATTTGAGTTGATTGCAATGAAAGCTACATTTTGCTTCATCACTTCACGCGCAAAATCACTAATGTGTTTTTTTAGTAATTTTACAAAGGGACAGTGATTTGACCAAAACATAATGACAGTAGCTTTACAGCCTTCAAAATCTTTCAAGCTTACTAATTTTCCACTCGGGTCAGGCAAGCTAAAAGTTGGAGCGGTATCTCCTATGTTAAGTATGAAAGTCGATGGTGTTAAAGCCATTAGAATCTCCAGATATAAGTTTTATTGGGGGAAGATAACGTTTTTTGACGCGCTAAACAATCATTGAAATACTTTCAATGATCGTAACCTATTAAGTAGGGCTGAGATTTCTTGAATTCTTGGCATCGCTAGATCCCCAGGATGCTGTTCTTTACCCCATAATGTTCTCAGACCATTCGAAGTAAGTTCCATTTCCAATTCCTTAAAAATTTCCGAAAGACATTTATTCGATTGCTTTGCTCTAGAACGGATCCAGAGAACAGCAAATGCAGCAGCTCTCAATTGGCTAGAGTCTGTGAGTTGGTCTAGAGAACGCAGATCAATTTCATACTCACCAAAACGTAAAATTTTAGTTCCAATCAAGTCGAACTTGAATGAATACTTGCCTCGACGAGCATCTATAGTTTCAGGTGAAATATAACGTCTATTAATAGGTTGTAAAGGAGAGACGTTTTCTTTTTCTCGTTTATTTTTATAGGCTTCAGCAATTTTGGCTGCTTCTGCTGTCACGTTACGTAATTGATACTCTTCCATTTTAAGAACTAAATCTGCAACCTCGAGATAGTCACCGCAGCCCCCAATTACCAGAACTGTACTTGTGTTGTGATATTTATAAAAATCTTTGATTCTATCAATCCATGGAGTAATCGGTTCCCATTCTTTTTTAACCAAAGCTTGCATGCGCGCATCTCTAATTAAAAGATTTGTAGCACAGCTATCTTCATCCATAAGAAGTAATCTACTACCGGATTCAATAGCCTCGATAATTGAGGCTGCTTGACTGGTTGACCCGCTAGCATCCTGACTGCTAAAGGAGCTTGTATCTCGATTACCTGGTATGTTTTGAATTAGTGGGCGTAAATCAACTCCAGATATAGCGCGACCTTCCTCAGCTTTAATTTGTAAACAGTCATTTTGTGTTATGACCAGTTCACGTCCATCGCTAGGGATATTGCAATAAATACCTTGCGCTAAGGCATGCAGCAAGGTACTTTTACCGTGGTAGCCTCCACCTGTAATAAGGTGAATTCCACTTGGTAAAAGCATTCCAGTTATCTTATTCTTACCGTTATATTCATAGGGTAAATTAAACGTGCAAGTAAGATCTTCCGGACTTTTGAAAGGTATGAAGCCACTGCGCATAGGCTTTTGCTGATTTCCACTAATTCTGGGTAAGACCGATCCATTAGCAACAAAAGCAATAGCGGCAACTTTTTTAAGTTCTTCTCTTAGCCAAAGATCATTCAAATAACAATGAATGTGTTGAGTTAGCTGAAGTTCATCTTGACTTGAAATATCTAAAATATCTTTAATGAGTTGCGGTAGAATTTCACAAAGGAGCTTTACACAATGTTTAGCTGCAATTCGTCTTCCATGCGCGGGTAAGCCAATTTCTATACAGAACCGCAGTTGTCGTTCATCAATTTGACAACTAGCTCGGTCAATAATTTGCTGTCCACCACTATCGATGCGAATAAGACCGCTCTTGCCACTACCCATATCTTGTAGCTTTAATTTTGATATTTTTTTAGCAAAACGTCGCCCAAAAAAGTCACAGAGAGGAATTGATCTTTCCCTAACCAAATGTTTTTGAACAAAATTGACGAATTCATCTTTTGAAATTGTAACGATACATTTACTGGGTGCAGCAAATGGGTCTCCCTGCACATAATCTATTTCGAATTTGTATTGTTCGAAAAGAAACTCTTGTTTTAGCGATTTATAGTGAGGGTAAGGTTTTCGGTCAAGAGAAATGATTTGATGTCTCATGAACTCAAGTACGGTAAATTAACATAAAATGAGTATCGTTTTCGTCATAAATTTTGAAGCCCATTCGCATGAAAAGGTTGATTGCAGGATTAATTTGAAATGCTCTCAAAAATAGATTAATTTGTTCATAGCTGGCTCTGTGGATCAGATGTTTTAGGAGAGCGGTTCCGATACCCTGGTTATGATATTTTGGATAAATCTCGAGACTACGAATTTCCAGTAAACCAGGATGTTCTTTCAGGCGAATTGCTCCTACTGGCATTTCATCCAAAAGTATCCAGAAATGATCCATGGTGCTAAATTTATCGCAAAACATGGCACGCTGACGGCCCTCATCCCAGCCGAAAACTTTATTTACGATTTCTGACATACTGATAGAATGAAGTTCAAATAAAAGTTGTAAATCATTCAAGCTAACCGGTGCAAATTTAATTTTCATATAACAAATTCCGAGTGTCAGTTTTCATTAAGTTGTAGCTTTCTTACAAAAGGTATATCTGCCAACGCAAAACTTAGGTTGAGCATATTCGAGGGAGTTGTCCAGCATAGTAAATCATGATCTATTTTATTTACTTTTGGTTCTTGAGATATTAACTCACATTCAATGGCATGAAGTTCTATTAATTTATATTTTTGATGACTTATTGATTTATCAAAGTGTTGGCGAGCAAGAATTCGGCACTGTAATTCTTCTAAGATTTCACGTTCAATACAATCAAACAATGATTCATCAGCTTCTAATTTACCTCCTGGAAACTCCCAATAGCCAGCAAGTCGATTGCCGCGAGCGCGTCGGGCACAGAGGAAAAATCCATTTCTTTTGATTAAGGCGCAAGTCACCACAATTTTCTGCACCTGAGTAGTTTATCAAATTTGATCTTTTTGTTTTAGCATCACACGGGTTAGAATTATTTAATAGGAGTGTTTTATGCAGCCGAGCAAATTTGAATTTATTCTCATCGAAGGTTCTGCGGGAGCATCCTATGCCCTGCGTTTGGAGGGCAGTGTGTTGAAATATTTAAAGACACCTCCCGATCATAACGAACAGGGTTTTGGTTTGGATCGAATTCATAGATTTACTCCATCCGAGGGTGAGCAGCGCGATCTTTTCATTACAGCTGACGATTGGAAGAGATTTTATCGTGAAATTGATGAACTGGACGTTTGGAGTTGGGAAGCTCATTATGATGATCCCAATGTAATGCAAGGTTTTCAGTGGAGTATCCACTTCACCTTTGAGGATAAGGAAATTCGTTGCGGTGGTGCCAACGCTTATCCAGGAGAAAAAAGTCTTGGCTATTCGGCGGAATTCAAGAAATTATTGGCTGCGACAAATGAGTTACTTAGTTGTGTAGAGTTCGGTTCCTAAGTATTTCCCTTAATTTTATCTAACCACCAATATGAAACATTTCGACTTTATGCTCTTTGGATTTGTCTGTTTGTTTTCTGAGTTCTGAATACTGGTCCTGCCGGTTAGCCCAAGTGGAGATAATTCTTTTACGAAGTTCTTCAGGACTCGCTTTTGCACGAAGTAAAGTTTTCAAATCGGTTCCCTGTGATGCAAAGAGACAGGTATAAATCTTACCATCTGTAGATAATCTTGCTCTTGTACAGCTGCCACAAAATGGTTGAGTTACGGATGATATAAAGCCAAATTCAACTCCATTATCCAAGTAGCGATAGCGCGATGCGACTTCTCCAAAATAAGCGGGTTCGAGTGCTTCGACTTGATGTTGTGCCTGAATTTTTTCAAGTAGATGCTTGCTGGAGACCACATGTTGCATATCCCAATTGTTTTGATTGCCTACATCCATAAATTCAATAAAACGAACGATATACCCTCGTTCTTTGAAATAATTTGCAAGATCTAAAATCTTAAAACAATTCACTTTTTTCTGTACGACTGCATTTATTTTAATGGGATTGAGTCCAGCTTTATGAGCCTCTTCAATACCATCGAGCACCTTTTGAAGTCTGATATTTCGTCCCGACATGGTTTGAAACAACAGTGGATCGATAGTATCTAGGGATATGGTGATCCGATTAAGACCTGCATCCTTGAGGTCTTTAGCTTGGTCTTTCAGCAGGTATCCATTGGTCGTAAGAGAAATATCTTGGACTCCGTTAATCCTAGATAATCTATCAATTAATTCAGCCAGATTACGCCTTAGGAGAGGCTCTCCACCTGTAATTCGAAATTTGCGAACACCCTGTTCCACAAAGATTTTTGCTATTTTTTCAATTTCAGAAAAAGTTAATCTCTCTTCTGGTTCGAGAAAGTTATAAATTCGATCGGCTGGCATGCAATAGGTACATCGAAAATTACAGGTGTCTATCACCGAAATACGTAGATCTTGAATGGGTCTATTTAATTTATCTTTTGTTTCCATGCTTGCAAGCTTGTTTCATTAGGGCTAAGCTGCCGGGGAGTATATCATTTTCGAGGAGATTCAATGCCTGAGTTACCTGAAGTTGAAACTGTTGTCAATGATCTTAAGACTTCCAATTTGATTGGATGTACTATCAAATCGTCATATGTTGGCTGGGCAAGAACAGTTAATACGCATACTATCGACCAGTTTGAAGACAATATTAAAGGTCTCCGTTTTTTAGGAATCTATCGCAGGGCAAAATATATTGTTTTTCAAATGTCTCAAGAAAAACTACTTATCATTCATCTAAGAATGACTGGTCAGTTTTCTTTTCAGTCTCGGATACCAGATTGTAAACATACTCATGTTATTTTAGAACTAAATGATAACCGTTATCTGTGTTTCAAGGATACTCGTAAATTTGGTCGCTGGAGTCTGGTTGATAATTCTCATAAATTATTCTCTAAATTAGGTCCTGAGCCCTTAGACGAATCGATCAATGATGAACAATTTTACCTCATGTGTAAATCTCGTCAGCGACAATTGAAACCGCTATTACTTGATCAGACTTTCATTGCAGGTTTAGGAAACATTTACGTTGATGAGGCTCTATTTGATTGCGGTCTGCACCCATTAAGTTCAGCTCATCGATTGACCAGAGCAAAAACTAAGCAGCTCTTGATAAGTATCCGTAAAGTTTTGAGAAAAGGATTACGTAATATGGGTACCACCCTTGGAACTGGAGCTGCAAATTTTTACTCAGTCAGTCAAAGACAGGGGAATAATCAGGAAGAGTTATTAGTTTTTCGTCGAACAGGAATGCCATGTTATAAGTGTGGCGGGACTATTAAGCGGTTAATTGTTGGTCAGCGTAGCACTCACGTATGCACCCTCTGTCAAAAGAGGGTTTGATGAAACGAGTTTTCATAGGTGTTTTATTGCCGGAGAAACTTAGAAAATCGATTTACAGTCTTCAGGCTGGATTATCCGGCGTCAGACTAATTCCTACGGAGAATATGCATTTAACATTGAGATTTGTAGGTCTAATTAATGAGCCCGAATTAAAAGATTTAGATAAAATTCTGTCCAGATTAGAGTTTGAGGAATTTCCGATGCGTTTGGAGGGTGTTGGGGTTTTTCCTTTCAAGGGTGCTGCTAAAACACTCTGGGTTGGCTTGAGCACCAGTAAAGCATTGATAAAATTTCAGGCCTTAATCGAAAAAAAATGTAGGTCTATGGGTTTACAACCAGATTCAAGAAATTATCACCCTCATGTAACTCTGGGTCGAGTGAGGTATTTGCGTCAAAACGAGATTTCCAATTGGTTGAGTACCTATCAAAGTTTCAAATCAGACGACTTCCTACTGGATCAGTTTCAGTTAATACATTCGATTTTAAATTCATCTGGCTCGGTTTATAATTGTATTTCGAATTACAAGCTTGCAATAAACTACGAATTACATGATTTCAATTAGGAGGGTTTCTTATGAGTAATTGGGCTGTTCTTTTTGATTGGGATGGTGTGGTAATTGATTCTTCCTCAATGCATGAAAAAAGTTGGGAAATAGTTGCCGAAGAGTATTCATTATCGTTACCTGAAGGTCATTTCAAGGCAGGTTTTGGTAAGAGAAATGAAACTATAATTCCTCAAATACTAAAGTGGTCTAATGAGCCTGATGAAATTAGGGAAATTGCTTTTGCCAAAGAATCAGCTTATCGACATCTTATAAAAGAGCAGGGAATCGAAGCACTTCCCGGTGTTAGAGATTTTCTGAGTTGGTTGAATTCAGAAAGTGTGCCTTGTGTGATTGCATCTTCAACACCAAAGGATAATTTACTAGCGGCACTGCCTGTTTTAGGTTTAGAAGATTTTTTTGTAGGGATGATTTCTGGCGATGATGTAATCAATGGAAAACCACATCCAGAGCCCTTCTTGAGAGCGGCCACAATTGTTAATACTAATCCACAAAATTGCTTAGTTCTAGAGGATAGTCATTCAGGCGTAGCGGCTGGCTTGGTTGCCGGTTGTAAGGTGATCGCTGTTGGTACAACTCACCCTTTAAATAGTTTCGATGGTGTTCATGCTAAGGTACCCAACTTAAAGTCATTGGATTACGACCGTATTAAGAGCTGGTTTGAATGAGTCGCACAGGTTTTGTTGATCACACCGATTATGATTTGCATGTACAATCCCAGGGGCATCCCGAATGCCCTGAGCGGCTTCAGAGTATCAGATTGGAGTTACGAGCACGTAATTTGATGAATAAGCTATACAAATTACAGATAGAGCCGTTGAGTATTGAACATTTACTTAGAGTTCATGCTCAGGATTATATCGATACAGTAATAAAGATCAGTGAGCGTGGCGGTGGGCTTCTAGATGATGGTGATACTGTTGCTTGTAAATTCAGTTATCAAGCTGCAAACTTGGCTGCTTCAGGAGTAATTCAGGCTTCAAATGCCATAATGCAAAAAAGTATAAAAAATGCTTTTTGTGCGGTGAGGCCACCAGGGCATCACGCACTTTCATACAGAGCTATGGGTTTTTGTATTTTTAATAATATTTCTCTGGTAGCCCGTTATCTTCAAGAAAAGTATTCAATTAAGAAGATTTTAATTATAGATTTTGATGTTCATCACGGTAATGGTACCCAAGATATTTTTTATGATGATTCGAGCGTTTACTTTTTTTCAACTCATCAGTATCCATTTTATCCTGGTACTGGGTCAGCAGATGAAATAGGGCGAGGAGCTGGTGAGGGTTTTACGATGAATGTTCCATTAGAAGCATATTCGGGTGGAAATAAAATATTGGAGGCTCTTGAAGGGCCTTTGTATTCTGCAATGCAGATTTACAAACCAGAATTTATACTTCTTAGTAGTGGTTATGATGCTTTTCATTTAGACCCGGTAGGTGGCCTGCAGGTTAAGAGAGAAGAATTTCGACAAATTAATAAGGTGGCGTTAAAAATGGCGAATGAATTTTGCCAGGGTCGATTAATATCAGTGCTTGAAGGTGGATATAATACAGAAATTCTAGGCAAACTAGTTGCTGATCAGGTCGAGGATTTTCTACAATAGTGGTTTATGCTAAATTTCGATGAACTTCCGGTGTACCGCTTGGCACGTAAGAATATGGTGGAGCGACAGCTTGCTTCACGCGGTATTAGTAATGATATCCTGCTTAATGCAATGGGTGAGGTGCCAAGACATCAGTTCGTTCGAAGTGCTTTATGGCCAGATGCGTATCAAGACAGACCGTTACCGATAGCATGTGGTCAGACTATAAGCCAGCCATATATGGTTGCCGCTATGACTGAAGCATTAGATCTTAAACCTGGTATGCGAGTCTTAGAAATTGGAACCGGAAGTGGGTATCAGACGGCGGTCTTATTAGCTATGGGTTGCGAGGTTTGCGGACTTGAACGTCATTCTGAACTGCTCGATCAATCTTGTAAAAATTTAGAAATTCTAGGTTTTGAAAAGCCTGACTTACGATTGGGTAATGCATACGATGGTTGGCCAGAGAAATCTGCTTTTGACAGAATTTTAGTAGCTGCTTCTGCTGCGAATTTTCCCGTAAAATTGGTAAATAGTTTAAAGACCGACGGTTACTGTGTGATTCCAGAAGGAGAAAGTTCTCAGGAGCTTGTGCTATACAAGAAGATCCAATCTGGATTACAGCGTAAAGTTCTAATGCCCGTCAGGTTTGTTCCCCTCGTTGATGATAAACCAGAACCTAATCGTGATTATAATTCGTAGGCTACTGCTAGTCGTCATCCATACTTCAGGTTTTTATTTTACTGAATCTACTTGAAAAAGATAATTCGTACTTGAGTTTAAGTCTCAAGCCTGATATCTCTATTGCCCTGTGAAATTTGAATTATTTATATTACTGGTTATCGCTGCCAGACTCTCAGCGGAAATTATTTTACTATTAGTTAACCGAGCTTACTTAAAGAAGCGTGCCTCCGAGCTAATTGGTAGCTCAGATGAGATTGCTCCGAATCGTTTGAATTATTGTCTAGAGAAATTTTCATTTGGAGGTTTTCAGATGATTTTTGACGCAATCATCTTGATAGCCTTTCTTTACTCAGGAATCCTACCGCAATTTTTCGAATGGTTTAGGACATTAGCTGGTAGTGGAATATGGAGTGGTTCTGCTTTGTTAATTGCTATCTCTATGATAATGGGAATTTTTAGCTTCCCTTGGGATTATTATCATCATTTTGTTCTCGAACAAAAATACGGATTCAATAAGATGGGGGTAGCCTTGTGGTTGAAAGATCATCTCAAGGGATTGCTCTTAGGTGTCATAATTGGTGTACCGCTTGTGGCTGGACTACTTTGGTTGTACGAAAATCTTGGTGACGGATGGTGGATCTATGCATCCCTAGTCATGATTGCATTTCAATTGCTAGGTCTATTCTTGTTCCCCAAACTCATTTTGCCTTTATTCTACAAATTAGAAGATCTTCCAGACGGTGAGCTTAAGCAGCAGTTGGGTAAATTCATGAATACATGTGATTTTGAGGCTAGTAAGATGCAAGTCATGGATGGAAGTACTAGAAGTGGTCATTCGAATGCTTTTTTCACAGGTTTTGGTAGGGCTCGCCAAGTTGTTTTATTCGATACTTTGATCGAGCAACTAGATTCTCGTCAACTAAAAGCTGTTCTCGCACATGAGATTGGTCATTATAGATTGGGACATATTCCTCGAAGGTTGATCTTTGCAACAATAAGTTTGTTTGGTTCATTTTACTTATTAAATGTGTTGAGTCAGTGGCCACCTTTTTTCGAAAGTTTCGGATTCAGTGCTGGGGACCCGGTTGCCTTATTTCTATTGGTATCTCTTTTGCTTGGTGAATTTATGTTTTGGTTTTCTCCCATTGGTAATGGTTTATCTCGTAAACATGAGTTTGAGGCTGATGCCTTTGCTAAAGAAAAGACAGATGATCCGGAGGCGTTAGTGGAAGCTCTCCAAATTTTAGCTGAAGAGAATTTATCTAACCCTTACCCTCATAAGATATTCAATCTCTTTTATGCTTCACATCCTGATCTTCACGAGCGACGTAATGCTCTATTAAAAGTCTCATGAGTCTGAGAGTAACTCTTAATAAAAACGAGGCATGTTGGCGAGCTAAATTAATTCAGACCGGTTTTAAGCAGTCGATTAATTTAAGGTTTGACAGAGGATCTTCGCAATTCACAGGTATAACTACGATTCATCTTGATTGTCTTGAATCCTGTGAAGGCTTGTGGTTAGAGTATGTAGGCAAGTCTGTGGATCAACTATTACTCAATGGTGTACCTCAAAAGGTAGATTGGGATGGAAAGCGTTTGCAATTACCTTCAATTAAGATAGGTGCAAAAATCATTGAGGTACATTTTACTGCAGAAGTTACCAATAGAGGTGTTGGAATACATCATTACCATGATCCCAAAAATCAGACAGATTATTACTATTCAAATTTATGTCCTTATGACGCGGGTCGTATATTCCCTTGCTTTGATCAACCAGACTTGAAAGCTCGTTTTTCTTTGAGTGTAGATATACCCTCGGAATGGGTGGTTGTGGCAAATTATCCTCTGGAGAATGAGACTATTACGGGAGAAATCAAGCATGTAAAATTTGCAGAGACGCCGCCATTGGCTACGTATGTATTTGCACTTTGCTTTGGTAATTATAAAAAAATTGAAGGTCCTTCGGGTGGACTGCCAATGAATATCTACTGTAGGTCTGAAAAGATAGGAGATGTTGATTCGGACTATATTTTCAAAATAATTGATGACGCAAGAATATTTTACGAAGAATTCTTTAGAACGGATTTCGGCTTCGCAAAGTATGATCAAGTCTTTGTACCAGAGTTTAATTGGGGCGCAATGGAAAACGTCGGCTGTGTAGTACTTAGAGAGGAAATGCTTTTCTCATCTCCCCCCAGTAATCGAGAATTGTTTGGTAGAGATAATACTTTAGTTCATGAGTTAGCCCACATGTGGTTTGGTAATCTTGTGACGATGGATTGGTGGGATGACCTTTGGCTTAATGAGGCATTTGCAACTTTGATGGCATATATATGTCTCGAAAGAATCGGTTACCATGACGATTCTTCTCTGTACTTTCATTATGAAGTCCAAGTAGAGGCAAAAGAGCAGGATAGTTTTCGATCAACTCATCCTGTCGTTGTAGATTGTCGGAACACTGATGAAGCCTTTCAAAACTTTGATGCAATTACATATCTAAAAGGTGCTTCGGTCTTAAAGCAACTTTTGTATTTTATCGGAGAAGAAGAATTTAGTCTCGGTTTGGAAGCTTTTTTTAGGGAGTTCAAATTTGCCAATGCAAATTTGCATAAGTTTTTAGAATATTTCGGAGATATGAATTTATCTGAATGGTCGACCCAATGGTTGAACAGCGTTGGTTTTAATAGACTTTTGTGCTCACAATCTACAGACAGTTTAGAAATTATGCAGACTAGCGATAAAGGTCCAGATTATCGTAAAAGAAGTTTTCTTTTACAGGCTTGGAGTTTAAGGAATGGTGGAAAAATCCTATGGGAGCAGAAGATAAGGATGGAGCAGGCTAAGCTGATTGTAAATGTTCCCTCAATATCTCCTGATCTCTGGATATTAAATGGCGATGATCACGATTTCGTAAAGATGGCTTTAGATTCAAATTCCTTCAATAATTTGTCTAATAATATTTCGTCTTTGGAATCAGAGGCTTTGAAGTTGCAGTTGTGTACAAGTTTGTTTGAGATGGTAGAAGAGGGGCGACTAGCATTAAAATCTTTTTATGAAATGTTCAGTCCTATACTTCTCTCAAATTCTAAAGGTTTTGTGAGAAGGGTCTGTCTAGATAGGTTAAGTCCATATTTAAATTGTAGAGAAATGTATTCAGTAAAGTTAAGCATTATAAGCAATTTACATGAGCAATTTTTTGATTCAGAGGGTGAGTCAAGAATTTATAATTTTCGAAAATTACTTACATTATCGCGAACTGAGAATGAAAGGCTCGCTCTGAGATCTTATCTTGATGTTGATTTAAATGAAGATCAGCGCCTTGAATTATTAGCTAATTTGGCAGCTATGAATAATCAGGTGGGTGACAATGCTCTAAAAGAATTACAGACATATCAAAGTTACAAGGCCAGGAGAATCTATTCTAAAGCTTTGGTTTCACACTCCAGAGATGAAGAGCGTGAAGAATACTTTAAAAGTTTTTTTACCGATCAAGAATCTTCGCTTGGTGAATTATCAGCGAGAATGGCCGGTTTTTTTGTCTACGGTTTGGATTTAGATTTAGAAAATTATGCTTCTGAATATTATTGTATGCTTGCAAATATTGAATCTGAAAGAGATCAAAATTTTTTGAAACGCTATTTCATTGATCTTCATCCCTCTGGATTTATTAGTTTAGGGTTGTCTAAAATTTCTGCCATGCTAGAGGATGAACAAAGTGCAGTGATGTATCGACAATTAATACACTGGCAGGATTATTTTCTCAAAAAGAAAAAAATATATGATTCGAACAAATTTATGATTGACAGTTGATAGTTTGAACTGTACATTCGTATCTCCGTTTGAAATGAAACGGTTCTAAACCCGCTGATTTGAATATTGTTAACGAGTTTAATGATTTTCATTTTTGCCGAGGTTTTTTGATTTTTGACAAGAGTATAGGTAAAAGAGTTTTTCTGTAAGATGAACATGCATCTATTTTGGGCTAATTATTAGTTATGATTTAGGTGTGTGATTTATTCGACACAATAGGTCTGCGGATTTATTGTGATTTCATATAGAGAAGATTGTTAAAAAGTCTTTAGATATTTTGATATAGGCGTTTTATGCTGTTTTGTGCAGTGTAAAGTTTTATTAGATATGTAAGGGCGTATGGTGGATGCCTTGACACTTCGTACCGATGAAGGGCGTGATAAGCTGCGAAAATCTTGGGTGAGTTGCACATAAGCGTTGACCCCGAGGTCCCCGAATGGGTAAACCCGATACATTATTATGTATCACCCACGACTGAAATGAGTGATCTATTAGGTTGTGAGGAGGGAACCCGGCGAACTGAAACATCTAAGTAACCGGAGGAAGAGAAAGCAAAAGCGATTCCCTTAGTAGTGGCGAGCGAAAGGGGAACAGCCTAAACCGTGTAACTGTATAAGCTTGCAGGCGTTGGTTGCACGGGGTAGTGGGATATAGGAGCT
>JAYZAC010000006.1:0-11805 GCA_036339875.1 bacterium
ATCTAAATGATAAGCAGATCAGACAGATTCTCCGTAAAGAGCCCGTGGCAGAGTGGAGTCAATCTTTAGAACCAACCGCAGATTATAAGCCTCGAGATCAGATCATCAAATTGCCAAAATTAGAGCGTGGTTTCTATCGCATTGTGGTATCGGGTTTGCCTCAGTTTAATTCTCGTCAAAATAATAAAGTGGTTCAGGCTCCTTTTTGGGTTTCAGATAACGTATTACTCATTCGCAGTCGCGGAACTGTAATCGAAGGTTTGGTAGTCGATGCACGAGATGGGAGCCCTGTTTCCGAGGCTCAAATAAAAGTTTATAAGAGGGGAAATGAGGGCCGCTATGAGGAGTTCACTAATCTAAAAACTAATCAATCAGGTCAATTCAGTCACTCTAAAAAAGGTCATCGGGGCTACGGCTCATTTACATACTATGTGAAAAGTCTTAAAACCGGCGAAATTTTATGGAATCAAAATATGAGTTTTTCTCATATAGGAAAGCGACGATCAAAATCTAGCGTGAAATTTTTCACCGATCGTTCAATTTATCGTCCAGGACAAACTATTAAATTCAAGGGCATTGCTTACAGCTCCGAGTATAGCATCAAGGATTATAACGTGCTTGCTGGGCGTAAGCTTACCGTATCTCTTCGTGATTCAAATTATCAAGAGATTTTGAAGCAGAGTTTTGTGACGAATGAATTTGGCTCTTTCTCTGGTTTATTTACTTTGCCGTCTAATGTTTTAACTGGTCGTATGACTTTACAAGCTAGTAATCCTAATGGACGAACTACTGTGCGAGTAGAGCAGTATAAGCGGCCTAAGTTTGAGGTAACGATTGATAAACCACTAAAACAGTACCGACTTGATGATGAAGTCGAAATACTCGGGAAGGCAAAAACGTACAGTGGCATTAGTATCGCTAATGCAAAAGTAAAGTATCGAGTGGTTCGTCAAACTAGGATGCCTTGGTGGTGGCGATGGGGTAATCCATTTGAGACGAGTCGTGAAATTAGTTTTGGAGAGTTACAGACAGATGAAGAGGGGGCTTTTCAGCTAAAATTTGTGGCAGTGCCTGATCGAAAAATCGATTCGACTATACGACCTTCATTTGAATATCAGGTTACTGTAGATGTTATTGACCAAACAGGCGAGACTCGCAGTGCAACTCAATCGATTCGTTTGGGGTATACCGCCATTGATGCACGTATTGGAGTTGATAGATGGCTGCAGGCTAGCGAATCATTTAATTTAAATCTTAGTACGAAAAATCTTGATGGAAAACCTGTTGATAGTAAAGGTAAATTAACAATTTATGCTCTTCAACAACCTCAGAAACCAGTTCGAAAGCCTTCTAAACAGAGATCTTTTTGGTGGTATAAAGACTCGAAATCTTCAAAATCAGATATGTCTGATCATCGTAATTGGAATAATGGTCCAAAACTCAATGAATTTAATATTTTTACCGCAGGCGGTTCGCAAGATTTAGCAGTTAAATTGAAGGCTGGTGCATATAGAGCAGTATTTAAAACCTCTGATAAGTTTGATAATGAAGTTGAGTCTAAGCTGGAGTTCATAGTTTTTGACTCGCAGTCCGATCTGTTCGAAACCAAAGTTCCCAGTTTTTTTAAGGTTCGCAACACAAGCCTAAATGTGGGTGAAAACCTAGAGGCTATCTGGGCTAGCGGCTATAGAAATGCGAAAGCTTTTGTGAGTATTAGTCAGGAACATAACATCCTAACCCAATATTGGACTGATTCGACCGCAGGAATTCATTTTATTGAATTTCCGATCATTGATTTGCACAAAGGAGGTTTGAATCTTCAGATCTATTTTGTACAGGAGAATCAAGTCTATGAATATAATCAGAGAATTCATGTTGCTTATCCTGAAAAAGATCTAAAAATCAGTTGGGAGAGCTTTCGTAGTACCCTCAGACCTGGTCAAAAAGAGCTTTGGACCCTTAAAATCAAAGGTGTCCAAGCTGAAAACTTCGCAGCCGAGATGGTAGCAACTCTCTATGATGCTTCCCTTGATAGCTTTGTACCTCATGCTTTTTCGGACTTCACCAATACTTTTTGGAAAGCCGGTTCCACATCAAAATTTCGTATAAATCTTTATCTAAAAAAACTGCAGACTTGGTTCAATAACTATCATCGTCGTTCTCGAGGAATCAATCGAAGCTATCCACAGTTTCCTTGGCAGATTCAGCGAGGTTTTCGCCATCTTTTTCCTGAACGTGTTCATCGAGGAATGATGATGAGCAAGTTTGGTGGCGCCATGCAAATGTCTTCTATGGATGGAGCTGTTCCCGATGCAGGAATGTCCAGAAGAAAACTATTTAAAGGGAGTCAGAGTCGCAGTAAAGTGATGCGTAAATCAGTCAATGTAGCGACTTCATTGGCTGTCGAGAAGGAAGTTGCTGATCCAAGTAACGCGGACAACAAAACTGAATTTAAGGCACGAACGAATTTGGCTGAGACAGCTTTCTTTTTTCCACAATTGAGAAGTGACGAACAAGGAGTTGTCCGTTTAGAGTTTGAAATGCCTGAGGCTTTAACCCGTTGGAAGTTTTTGTCTATGGCTCATGGAGCACAATTAGAATCTGGTCTTTTCAGCGATAGTGTTGTAACTCAGAAAGAATTGATGATTCAACCTAATGCTCCTCGATTTTTGAGACAATCTGATGAATTAGTTTTCACGGCGAAGGTAAGCAGTTTAGCTAATCAATCGATTCGAGGTAAATCTACACTGCGTTTATACAATGCATTGACTGATGAGGAAATTACTGGAGATTTGATAAAGGGTAATCAAGATCTTGATTTCGCTCTGGAGAAAGGTAAGTCTACAACTTCGAAGTGGCGTTTGAAAATTCCGGAAATTAATTTTCCGGTACGCTATCAAGTTAAGGCTAATTCTACTGACTTCACCGATGGTGAAGAAGGTGTTTTACCGGTATTATCCAATCGTGTTCTAGTTCGCGAAAATAAGGCATTGTGGGTGCGGGGGAATGAATCTAGAGAGTTTGCGTTTGAGAAGTTAATTAACTCAGACAAGAGCGATAGTCTCAAGCATGAGAAATTGGTTTTACAGATGACTAGTAACCCTAGTTGGTATGCAGTAATGGCTTTGCCATATCTGTCTGAGTATCCATATGAATGTAGTGAACAGCTTTTCAATAGACTATATGCAAACCAATTAGGTTTAAAGATAATTAGAGATAATCCAAGAATTGAAAGAATTTTTGAACAATGGCGAGGTACTGATAGTCTTAAGTCGCCACTCCAGAAAAATCAGGATTTGAAGTCCGTATTATTGACCCAGACTCCTTGGGTACTAGAGGCTCAAAATGAAGAAAAAGCACGACAGAATATTGGGCTTTTCTTTGATCGTAATCATTTACAAAATCATTTGAAAAATGCATTTGAAAATCTAGCTGAAAGACAGCTGCAAAATGGAGCTTTCTCTTGGTTTTCAGGTGGTCGAGCCAATGAGTTTATTACTCTTTACATAGTGACTGGCTTTGGAAGATTAAGGAATTTAGGTGTTGATATTGACGTGAGTCTGGCAACTAAAGCATTGGCATATTTAGATCAGCAAATGAACGATCGTTACCTAAGAATTCTTGAAAAAGGAAGAACTGGTCATAATCATTTAAGTTCTAGTGTAGCTCTCTATCTTTATGGGCGTTCTTTTTTTCAAAAAGAAGCGGAGATTGCTTATCCGTCAGCTCTTGATTTTTGGATGAGTCAGGCAGCCAAATATTGGACAAAATTGAATAGCCGCATGAGTGAGGCACATATTGCACTGGGCATGTACAGATTGGGCGATCAAAGGGTTACAGATAAAATTTTGAAAAGTTTACGTGAAAGAGCTTTGCATAGTGAAGAAATGGGTATGTACTGGGGCGATGAGGAGTTTTCCTACTGGTGGTATCGAGCTCCTATCGAGACTCAGGCTATGATGATCGAACTCTTTTCCGAGTTTGCTGAAAATAACAAGGAAGTTGACGATCTTAAGGTTTGGTTGATAAAGCAAAAACAAACTCAGGACTGGAAAACAACCAAGGCTACTTCAGATGCTGTTTATTCATTACTTTTGCAAGGCAGTAATTGGCTGTCGAGTACTAAATTAGTTGATGTTCATCTTGGTGGAAAGCTTATACAAGCTGAAAAAATTGAGGCGGGTACAGGTTTTTTTGAAAAGCGTTTTAATCCCAGTGAGATTGTTGGAGATCTAGGTAAAATTAAAGTTACGAAAAAAGATGAAGGAGTGGCTTGGGGTGGCTTATTTTGGCAATATTTTGAAGATATCGACAAAATTACCCATCATGGCGGTTCTTTAAATCTTGATAAGAAGTTGTTTATACGTAGAAATACGAAATCGGGTCCAGTCATTGAGCCGTATGAAAATAAGCAATTAAAGCTAGGAGATACATTAGTAGTAAGAATCGTTTTGCGTGCCGATCGAGATTTTGAATATGTACATCTCAAAGACATGCGTGGAGCAGGGACTGAACCGGTAAATGTACTTTCTCGCTATAAATACCAAGATGGTTTGGCCTATTACGAATCCACCAAAGATACAGCAACTCATTTTTTTATTGATTACCTCCCTAAAGGTACTTATGTATTTGAGTATGACTTGAAGATTTTTCATAGTGGAGAATACCAAAGTGGTATGGCTGAGATTGAATGTATGTATGCTCCAGAGTTCAATGCACACTCAAGAAGTTATGCTTTAGAAGTTAAGTAATTACTCATGCTGATAAAGTCCTATGCCATTCCATTGAAATCTTCTTAATGGTGATTTACAATGCATTTTCAAACTGTTGCGAGCGGGAGAATTTATGGCTGTAGTAACACTGGATAACATTACCAAGATTTACCCGGGAAATGAAGAATACACTGTTAAAGAAACTAGTTTGACAATCAATGATGAAGAGTTTGTCGTACTGGTCGGTCCTTCAGGATGCGGTAAATCAACCATGTTACGCATGGTAGCAGGTCTAGAAGATATCTCTGGTGGTACAATTGTTATCGACGGACGCGTAGTTAATGATGTCCAACCCAAAGATCGTGACATTTCAATGGTTTTTCAAAACTACGCTCTTTACCCTCACATGACTGTCAGAGAAAATATTTCATTTTCGTTGAAGCTCAAACGAGTACCAGAGGATCAAATAAACGATAAAGTTCAAAAGACCGCTGAAATTTTAGGTTTACAGGAGTTACTTGAGCGAAAACCAAAGGCTATGTCAGGTGGTCAAAGACAGAGAGTAGCTTTAGGTCGAGCAATTATTCGTGACCCCAAAGTTCTGCTGATGGATGAACCGTTATCGAATTTGGATGCTAAATTACGGGGACAGATGCGAGCTGAGATTTTGAAATTACATAAGACGGTTCGGAACACCATAATTTACGTAACTCATGATCAGGTTGAGGCTATGACAATGGGCGATCGTATCGTTGTCTTAGACAGTGGTTACGTCCAGCAAGCAGATACTCCGTATCAAGTGTATAACTTTCCAGCTAATAAGTTCGTAGCTGGATTTATGGGGTCTCCTCCTATGAATTTTCTCACTGCGAATGTGTTTGACGAGAATGGCCAGTTTTATCTTCAGGGGCAGGGTGTCGAACCTTATAAATTACCTATTATCGAAGAAAAAATAACTGATGAAATTAAAGCTTTAGCTGGTAAAGAAGTTGTCTTAGGAATTCGTCCTGAAGATGTTTATGACGAGACAAATCTGAAAGCTCAAAACTTTAAGGACTGTATCATCAAATCGGAAGTGGATATCGTCGAACCTTTGGGCGCGGAGTTGTATGTGCATACCAAAGTGGGCTCTGAGAATATGATTGGTCGTATAGAGCCGGATGTGAATGTTGGTACAGGTATGCAGTTTAGCGCCTTTGTAGATCCATCACGTCTTCATATTTTCGATATCAAAACGGAAAAACGTATCAGCAAGTGACCACAGATTCTGTAATTCTTTTTTGCTAATAATCTAGTTTTATAAAATCTTTTCAAGGGATTCATATGCGAAGCTCATTGTTATTCTTTGTCGTGTTAACGACCAATACACTCTTTGCTCAAAAACCTTATCAGAATCTTCAAGAGCAAATTCAGGTACTTGAAGCTCAGTTAAAGAGCTTGAAGACTGAGGTTGAACGTCAAAAGATCGCATCACAAAAGCTTGCTCAAATAGATCTTAAACCGGGTTTGAAGGTTACATCATCCGATAAAAAGCATAATTTTTCTGTGGGTGGTCGCGTTATGTTTGATGTTCATAATATTAGTCCCGACACTTTATTGAGCGAAACATTAGGCCTTTCTGGCAAGGACGGTGTTCAATTCCGAAGAACTCGAATGTTTATCAAGGGAACTCTCAATGAAAAACTTCATTATCAATGGCAGTATGACTTTTCTAAGGCAGGTATTGGCCAGACTAAAGCAACTTATCTAAAGTATAAATCTAATGATCGGAGTTTTTGGGCGGGTAACATAAAAGAGCCCTTCGGTTTAGAAGAGGTAAATAGTTCTAAGCATGAAACTTTCATGGAGGAGTCCGCTGCTACCCTCGCATTTACACCTAATTATAATCCGGGATTTCTTTATCGGAAGGAGGATCCTGTAGATGATTTAGGTTGGGAGGTGGGTATTTTTCGAACTGATGAAGGTAGTTTCGGGAGAAGCCCTAATACCACTGGAGTTAACTTAGGCGATTGGAATTACACAGGTAGACTAACTTATATTGCAAATTATGATGAACTGCAAGAGAAGGTTTTACACTTAGGTTTTGCATATTCATATCGCAATTTAAATGGTGATCATATTCGCTATGATAGTAAAGTAGAGAATGTCTATCATAATGTAAGTCTTGTTGATACTGGTTTAATTGCTGCAGAATCGGTAAATCAATTTGGGTATGAAGTAGCTTGGGTAAATGGGCCTCTGAGTTTACAATCAGAGTTATTCGATATCAGAGTTGATACTTTGGGTCTTCAGGCAGATGCTGATTTTGGTGGTCATTATATAATGGCTAGTTATTTTTTAACTGGTGAAAGTCGTCCATACAACAGAATTTTTCGCTATTTTGGGCGTTTAAAGCCCAAGACAAACTATTTCTCTGGTGGTAGAGGGGCATGGGAGTTAACTGCTCGCTATTCTTCTGTTGAGCTAAATGATTTGAATGCGGGGATACTTGGAGGCGAGGCAGATAGCACTACGTTGGGACTAAATTGGTACATGGACGACAGGACTCGACTTATGCTCAATTGGATTAATACAGAAGTGGTTTCAGGAGCAGGCATAAATCTTGGTGAAACAGATTCTATTTCCATGCGCTTTCAGGTAGATTTTTAGCTGTGCCGGTATTTTTGATGCTTTAAAGGTCAATTGTGAACATTAAATAAGCTTTTCAGTCTGTAATTGTCTTGAAAAAATCCTATTATTCAAGCATATTTGAAACCTGTGCTTGAAGATAATGTCATAGAGAAAGATCGTCGCAAAACTGCCGATACACGAATTATATCGCCTCACAATCTAAGAGAAGATCTGGGGCAAGACCGCTTGCGGCCACTCAATTTTGACGAGTTCATAGGACAAGATGATCTTAAAGAGAAGTTAAAAATTTTTATTAAAGCTGCTTTACAGCGTGATGAGGCTCTTGATCATGTTTTACTAGCGGGTCCACCTGGATTAGGCAAAACTACTTTTTCTAAGATCATTGCGAATGAATCTCAGACTAATTTTGTGATTACGTCTGGGCCTGCAATCGAACGTCAAGGAGATTTGGCAGCTATTTTAACGAATCTTGCACCGCGAGATGTCTTATTCATTGATGAAATTCATCGGTTGAAGCTCCCCGTAGAGGAAGTTCTATATTCCGCTATGGAAGATTATAAGCTTGATATTGTTGTAGGTAAGGGGCCCGAGGCGCGTACATTGAGAATCGATGTTCAACCATTTACGCTCGTAGGTGCAACAACTCGTGCTGGATTACTTAGTGCGCCATTAAGAGACCGATTTGGGATTTTAGCAAACTTTGAATTTTATAATGAGAATGATTTATCAAATATCATTCAACGTTCCGCTCGAATTCTCGGGGTTTCAATAGAGGAGACGGCAGCATCAGAATTAGCAGGACGTAGCCGAGGAACACCTCGTATCACGAATAGATTGCTGCGGAGAGTCAGAGATGTTGCTCAAGTTCGAGGTGAAGGCACGATAGGCTCTAAAACTACTCATGACGCTTTAGCTATTCTCAATGTGAATGAACAAGGATTAGAGAAGCTAGATATGAAGATTTTAAGCGTTTTGGTGGAAACTTATGAAGGTGCTCCGGTTGGATTATCCACTCTTGCTATATCAGTGGGTGAAAACGAAGAGACAATTGCCGAAGTCTGTGAACCTTTTTTAATTCAATTGGGATTCGTAGAAAGGACTCCTCGAGGGCGACGAGTAACTAGTCATGGACGTCGCTATTTCAAGGATTGGAAGAGTAGACAGTGAAAAAGACAACGCGTTCTGAAGATATTGCTACACTTTTGAATGAACGCAGTATCGGATCATTTGATCGTCTTTTCGAAACGCTTGGAAAGATAATAGAAAAAGATTTGGATGCCGAGCTAGTATACTTCTTTGTGAAAGAAGACTTACTTCCAGAAATGCAGTTATCCTGGGGAAGTATCAACACTAATAAATCTCAAGAAGATCAGTATTTCTATAATTTGAAAGCTTTCGTGTATCAATGTTTAGATCATGATCCTCAGATTTTAGAAAACGTTTCGATTCCACTTTTAGATTTAAAGATCTCATCACTGATTGTATACCCAGTTTATTTCGGGGATAGTAAACGTGGTATTTGGTTAATCGCAAACCCTATATCTTGTGGAAATTCTTACCAAAATTCTCATCTCGTTACTTTAGATTTGATTTTATCTGAGTGCTTTCCGGTTCTCGAACAATTAAAGCTAAAGCAAACTGTTAAGCTGTATCAACAGGAACAGCAGCTGACTACTCGACTGAATAAGCTTATAGACTCAAATTATGATTTTGAAAACTTTTTGAAATTCATGCGTGAAATAATTGAGGAGACAGTGCGATGTCAGAGTGTCCTATTTCTTATGTACAACGATGTAGCAGGTCAGTTCTATCTGGAAGCTGGAAACGCGGAGGGTTGTGAATTTTGGGCAAATCAAGAGGACTTTTTTAAGGGTTTGGCAAAGCAATCCGAAATTCAAGGCGTGTATGCTAAGACCTACAGTGGGAGAAATTTTCAAGGTGAAAAATATGGATTGGATAGACTGGAAACTTGCCTTGTTCTACCGCTGAAGTTTTATGATCGAGTTAGTGGTGCGTTTATATTATTAAACAAATCTGAGCAGCAGAATTTTAATGAGATAGATGTGCGTCTAATGAATATCATTATTCGCAGTAGTAAATCGGTTATTTTTCGTGAACGTGAACGAAATTCCATTGTTAGTTTATTTGAAAAATTTGTATCAGATAAAATAGTTAGAGAAGTATTAGAGCATCAAGATAGTGGTTTACTGCGGGAGCAAAGACGCGAAATAACGGTACTTTTTATAGATTTGAATGGATTTACCTCAATTTCTGAAAGTGAGTCTCCTACAGTTGTAATTCAGCAGTTAAATCAGTTTTTAACGGAAATGACTGAGCAGGTATTTCAATTCGGAGGGACTTTAGATAAGTATATCGGCGATGAAATTATGGCAATCTTCGGTTCTCCTATCACCCTTGATAATCACGCAGAGCGTGCCGTGGAATGCGCTTTAGCAATGCAAGATAAAATGAGGGAACTTAGCAAGCTTTGGAAATCCGAGAATAAATCCGAGTTGACTGCAAGTATCGGTATTGCTACGGGTGTATCTCTAGTAGGAACTATTGGCTGTGATAAGTATATGGATTATACGGCCATCGGGGATATTGTAAATACGGCTTCTAGGATTACTCAGGCAGCTGCTCATGACACTATTTTTCTTGAAGCTTCAACTGTGAAGTTAATTGAGCCGGTAGCTGTTCTCAAAGAGCCTGTGGGATTACAACTCAAAGGTAAACAGAAAATTGTCTATGCAAGCGTATTGGAAAGGTTGAAAACGGATAAAGAACTTCAAAACGATTTAAATAAATACGATGATCAAAGTCGCATTGATATTATTCGTTGCCTTGGCTTATTTCGATATTATGCGGGGAATACTCTTGTACGGAAGTATTTGAATGATCCGATATTAATGGTAAGAAAAGAAGCATTAAGAACGATATCTCGATTAGATAGGCAGGAAGATATAGATTTTCTTCTAGAGCAATTGGATAAAGAGCAAGAAGAAGAGTTTCGACAGGATCTTTTGGAAGTTATCTCAAAAACGTCATCAGAAGCAGTTGTAGCATTACTTAAGGATTATTTAGGTGAGTTAGATCCGGACGTAAAGAACTTAGTTATTGATGCTATTGGATATGATGGAGATGAGGAAAACAAGAAATTATTGTTACCATTGTTGAATGATTCAAATAATAAAGTCAGGGCAAATGTTGCCCATGCAATTTATCGATTTGGAGACGTACGAGTTATTGAAATACTTTTGAAAATGCTTGAGTCACAGGAAACTAGTATGCAAGTTTCTGCTATCGATGTTTTAGCACGGATTGGTACAACTCAAGTGATACAGCCTCTACTAAAATTAGCTATCCAAGCAAAAGTTAATGAGGTCAATTATGCTGCTGCTAGAGCTTTGGGTCAATTGACTAAGGTACAATCGATCCGTTACTTAAATATATTATCTGAAGAAGATCAAAGGTTAACGCAATGGAGACCATTTGCAAAAGCTTTGAGCAGTGAATCTAACGAACAAGAGAGTTTCTTTAAACAAGCGCTTAATGGTACCTGTCAAATCGTTGTATACGCTTCACTCATAGCGATTAAGCGAATGCGTTTGCATGGATATTCTACAGAGTTAGTTGCACTAATTAATACGGATTGTGAACATATTAAGGAGCAGAGTGTTTTAGGATTAAAGCCTTATGCTAATGGTGTTGTAATTCCTGTTTATTTAAGTTGTCTTGCAGCATGTAACGAGTCTGTTACTGTCATCATATTACGTGAGATTGGTAATCGTAATCAGGGTCAATTGAACTCTATCCTTTTTCAATACCTAGATAGTCAAAGTCCTGATGTAAGAATGGCCGCAATTGGTTCTTTGGCGAAGCTTAAGAAGCCAGGAACTCTTGAAAGATTATTAAATGTTTATGAAGCTAGTAATAATGCGAATGAAAAAGCTACAGTGGTGAGAGCTTTAGCAGAATTCCCTAGCTTAAATACGAGTAAGCTCTTGAAGGAAGCACTAAGATCTACGATTGGTAGAATTCGTGCCAATGCTATTGATGCTCTTGTGGAAATAGAAGGAGCCAAGGTTCTACCTCTAATTGAGCCTCTGTTGGAGGATGAAAATAATAGAGTTCGTGCCAATGCGGCCATGGCTCTATATAATTTTGGACAAACTAGAGCTTATGATTACTTAGATAAAATGATGGGTTCTGATGATAAATGGATGAGACTGTCAGCAATCTGGACACTTGCGGAGATTGGATCGGTAAGTAGTCGAGAAATTATTGTAAAGCACTTGAATGATTCTGATTATGACGTTAAATTACGCGCTATTCTTTCTCTGAACCGACTGGACCGTAAGCTGCTGACCTTGCTTGAGGAAATTTTAACCTCGCGGGAAGAGCGCGTAGAAGGTCTGGATCAGGAAAGTTTTGGGAGCCCTGACAAATTAAATGATCGTCT
>JAYZAC010000007.1:0-9734 GCA_036339875.1 bacterium
AGGACTATAAGGTTGGTCTCATCCAAGTTATGATAAGTTTGGATCATCTTGATACTGCTCAAGAATTAGTCTGGTTACTCGATAAAAAAAATAAAAAATTAGCTCACTACAGTGGTTTACTTAAATTACGTCTTTCAGTTCTAAAGCGCGAGGTAGCTGAAACCGAC
Organism: bacterium; assembly: GCA_036339875.1. Classification (GTDB taxonomy): domain Bacteria; phylum Muiribacteriota; class UBA6191; order UBA6191; family UBA6191; genus JAYZAC01. Next base: position 168 of record JAYZAC010000007.1, read on the forward strand.
AAAATATCGATTCTAGATAATCTCTCAGCCTCTTACAAAATTTTGCTGTTATCTCAAGAACAGGTTCAACCTTATTTCAATGTTTTATTTGATAATTATGCATCCGCATATAACGACGGCAAACTTGAATTAGGAGACCGAGAGTTAATGGTTTTAGCAAATTTGTACTTTATAAAGCAAGATTACAACTCTGCAAGAGATATTATTGACAATCATGGATATGCTCTGGCGGAACCTCGTGCCCAAATTAGCTTAGCGTCCTTATTATCACGCCTACCTGAAGAATCTGAGAAAATTATTGTTAATGCTGAAGATTCCGATTACACAGATAGAAAATTTCGAAGTGTTTCTAAGCCGAATCAGCCTAGTCAATCAAAGCAGGTCGACGAGCGATTCGTTCCACTTGATTTGAGTGAGCTTGATCTTGCAACCCCGGGTGATCTTTCAGCTTTTGAAAAATTGTCTGAAGATTATTTTAATAGAATGAAGCAAATGAAGACACAGGCTCAAGAACGTTGGTTGTACGAGCAGGTTAATAAGAAATTTTTTGAAATGTGGAGTCATCATATGGACCCCACAAAACATGCTTTTGCAGCTTTTAAGGAGTCAGAAAAAAGCCAAGCTATTATGAATGATATGGCAAAAAGACAGGCTACCTACGAGAATCTTGATAAGCAAAATTCTAAAATGTTTGCGGGACGTCTATCGAAAATAGACTCATTATTAAATAGCACTAATGATCGTGAAGCAAAGATCAAGATTCTGAGAGACTTTAGAAGAAATTGGAGCTTTTATCAAAATTCAAGTAACCCAGCATTAAAAGGCGCATGGGATCAATATCTACGATCTGATGAAGGCACAAGTTTACTTAATAGAGTTAAGCGTGAACTAAGGGAACATAATTTGACTGATGGTAGACCTATTCACACGGGATTTTCTCGTAAATATCAATAAACGTGCATGAGCCTAATTTAGTAACGGGGTATCACAATTCCCTCTGAGTTTGTACCCTCTTCTGGAGCCATTACGATGTCTGGTTTTACCAACGCATTCAAACAATTTTCGACGGTTGGTTGACCATTAAGTATCATATTCTGCAAAGCACAAGTGCCATGAAGGCTATCAGTCCCATAGTAGCCCCATTCTACATTATCAAAACCACTGGCTTGATTCATAGTTTCTTTTCCAGTAAAAATATAAAGCCTGCTAAGAAGTCTTCTGCCATCGTTTTCTTTACCGGTGTAGTATAAAAAAGAACCTTGCAAGTACTTATCATTTTCTAGATCGTTATATCGATGCTTTAATGGCTCAATTCCAGTTTGTAAAAAGGTTAATCTCTGCGATTCTGGTTTTGTCTCCATTTCAGATCTAAGGTTAGCGATGAAATTTACGAAATATTCGTCCTCTTTACCCGCAAAATATAAATCACTATATAACTTGTCATCTGCTACTAGACCGTTCTGTAATTTTGCTCTCATAGCGTCAATTTTTTGACCTTCTTCGGTTTTGTATAAAAATTCATTTAAATCGACATTTGGTTCAGTAGAGTTAATTAGTTCATTTAATTGCTGATTTAATGGAGTATCAAGAGCATCAACTACATCTATAAGCCTCTTTTCAATTGGGAATGGTGCACCTTGGATTGCATAATTTTCTGCATTACTTAGTGTGCTAAGCATTTGGTTGACATCATCCGGGTCGTTAGCGGGGTCCTCAAAGGGGGGTGGAAGTGATTTTTGTATATTGCTATAAAAAGTCTTCAACTCATTGAGCAGAGCTGGATTAAAGGTATCGCAGTACTCTTTAACTTGCTTTGAATCTACTTCTGCACAGGGTATAACTTTTGAGCCCGGTCCTAATGCGATATCTATCATATCACCGTCCATATTGTAGTTAGACTTCATGTAAAGTTGAAACAAACGTCTGTCGTCTCCACCCACCGATGTTAGGTTTAGGTATTCATTTAATTCAGATTTATCTAAAGCCCCAAGTTCACCCGCTCTGTTATGATTAATCTCAGTACCATCAAAGTCGCTATCAAGAGCTTTGTTTAAAAACCCTTTCTCTGTGGGGGTGCTTAAAAAATGAAGTGCAGAAGGCAAATGCCGTGGCTGGGTAGGATTTTCTAAATCTTCGGGACCCAATGCTAAGTACTGTACACCCTCCTTACTACCAAAGGCCATTTTGGTACCCTCTGAGACTTCTTGATGAAATTCGGCCGTGACTTGATCCTCAATTTGTAATCCTGTGAGGATTAGATTCGCACCACTTATTTCAAAAGTTTTAGTAGCATTACTGTTCCAATTATCGCCAGCCGGCTTACTTGGAGGCATGTTACCGAGTTCTTGATAAATATTCCAAGCTAGTTCATGCCCTCTGGCAATATCGGAACGGTCGTGGTGATAGGGCCGATAGATCGAGACTCTATTAAATAATAAATTTAATCCATTTTGAGGAACTAAAAATTTCCCATCTCTTCCAGGAAGAATATATCTTCCTTTTACGAAATGAAGGTCACCAGTCCCAGGGTCTAGTTTAGAATGTAATTCTGAATTAATACGAAGGTAAGGTGCCATACCTCGATATATGTAATATAGACTATCTACATCAGACTGATGAACTCGTGCTACGTATGGACCAAGATCTTTATTTTTAGGTAAGAATAGAAAATAACAATAAGTCTCAATATCTGTATAAAGCATTTCTCCTTGCGAATTGATGTAATCTTCATGATTGTTTAGTTGTTGAGTATTTGATGTACCAAATGCTTCATGTAAAGTCATAGGATGCTTATAGGGAGTTTGACATTTCAATTGATCGGTTTTAAAAATAAGCCCACCAGTCATTTTAAGATGATAGTAAGCAAAGACTTCTGCACCATTATTTATATCGTTTTGAGTTATAGGTCTGAGATCACTATTTTGAGCATATTTTGGGCTGATATCAGAACGATTTTTCTGGTAGGTCATGAATTTATTGTTACCATCTTGAGCGAGCTGCAACTTTTCAGAAAAGTAATCCTCAATTGCTTGATCTCTACGTTCACTAGCCACACCATACGGACCTTCATAGCCACTAGTATCTTCTATTAAAAAAATGTCTTCGATGCTACGTGCCCTTAGAACTGATTGATCATGAGCAATAATATTGTATCTCGCCTGAGGGGAATAGTATTTTTGAATACTTGCAGGTTGCATAACTTGCCAAGTCATACTTCTATCCTCACATGCTTTGAGTGAAGAATTTAAAGGTAATAACACCAGCAGTGCTAACAATGTAAATTTTGCTATTCCTTGGAACCAATACATTAACAACCTTCAGCTCGCATCAAAATCTTTGACTACCACTTGTATTATCTCGAATTTCCAGACCTTTAAGGCGTTCAATTTGGATAGGTATCTGCATAGCGCGTCGATTTCCAGAATGATCTTCGGCTAAAATTTGTATGGTGTATTCCGCCTTTAATCTAAACGAGTGGATCACTCTAAAATTGTAAACTAAACGACCATTAACTCTTTGGCTTTGAGGCTCGGTGTTTGATAGCACCAGATCGGAATCTTTTTTGTACAAATGATATTCAGCCCAATTCTGCTCTTCATAATAATTATCCCAAGTAGCCTTCGAGTCATTTTCATTTGGTAATGAGCCAAGTTTAGACGTTTCTACAATTCGGAAAACAACTTTTTCTAATGGATAATACAAAACATTATCTTCGACAATTTCATTGTCTGTTTCTAAGACGCTGGTGTGATAGCCCCCGTTAGCAGGAATTTTGTTTAGATCATATTTGCCTTCCTTATCTTTAAACCAGAAGGCGGTATTATCTTCAATATATACATCGAAGCGATAGCGGGTGCGTTTTTGGCCTTGCATCTGATCTTTTAGCTTAAGAAAGGATTCACCGTTTTTATTAGTGTAATCTTTGATAGTGACCGACCATAGTAGATCGTTATTTATCCAATCACCATAACAGCGACCAATTGACGAGCAGTTACCATCGCTCTGAATTTCAGCTAATTCTTCACTAAAATCTACCGTCCTAAGTAGTTTGTAATAATCACCCCCACGCATAGGTGGATTCGAAGAGTCTAACGAGTCGCCCCAATCTGCAGATGATCCCGCAGTTTCATTATTTGGAAGCCCTACCACTTGACTTACCGCTGTATCGTAGCGAAAGACTCTCATCCATATATTAGGTTTTGTATAATCATCAACAAGATGAAATCCAGAACCCGAATGATCGCTCTCCAGCCAACCTTCAGTCATAAAATAATGATATTTTTCATCTCCAGAGCCTCTTCGATCAGCTGCTTGCGTTGTTAAGATACATGTGTGGATGATTGTTGTGAGGACGAAAAGAATATAGTACTTTTGCATTAACAATCTCCAATGATGTGTCTCAAGTATATAAATATTAACAGATTTTGCATAGTCGAGCGTCACATAAGGCACAAACTAGTCTTAAGCTTATTGATAGCTCACTATTTTACAGCCAATATTGGACCATGCTTTGCCAATAATTTATATCCTCTGGAATATTTGCGATCAGCAGATTATCTACTGCAAGTTACCAACTCTGATATCAGCGACTTTGAATTAAGTAAATATGACCATAAACTTAAAATTTGGAATAATCGTTGGTCGCAAAAATTATTGGAAGGAACAAGATTATTGTCTAGTTTGGCAAATCCGGCCCAATTTCAGCCACTTGTAGAGCAATTAGACTCCTTAGTAAATCAAATTGTCTATGAATCTTACGATTTAATTTCTGCGCTTAGCTTCAGTCAGCTTGCTTGTGACCAATTATTTCAAAGAATATCCACAGATATATTCAAGAATAAAGAATTAATTATACAAGTATTTGAACCCGTTCAGCTTCACTCGTTAAGTCATCCATGTCTCAATAGAATTAGTAAGATTTACCAAGATTTTAATAATAGTCAACCTCACAATATTGCCCCAATGAAAAGTTTAGATTGGAAGCTCAATAAAGTATCAGCTCAAGAATTAATCATTTACTTATGGGCTCGAAGGTCTAGCTGGCATGCATATGCTGCCAACTATGCAAAAGATATTACTCCTTCTGGTAGTCCAATTTCTGAATATTCTAAATTGACTCATCGAATGATGAGGAGAAATAAGAATTACAAATCTAAGATAGAAATAAGTTCTGAATCTAGACAATATGCCGTATTAAATTTGGATTTATTGAAATTATTACATCCATTCATATGGCGCTATGACATCAACCAATCGAATTATTTCCAAGAAGGTATTTCCTTTGAGAAGCTTCTTAGATCAATAATTACCTCAGATTTTGGGAATGTCCTACGTGGAAAAGAACAGAGTAGTCTCCTAGAAACACGATATGAGCAGTACTTGCGAAATGCGCGTTTAGCTTATGTCTCGAATACTGAAAAAGATTCGATAGATCAGAAAATATTGAATGATATTAATCATACAATTAGCCAGCTAAAAAAAGACTTTCAAATTGGTGAGATAATTTTCGCCAACTTAAATTTTGCATGGGAAAAGAATTCTTTAAGGGCTTTTCAAACGATAGGTAAGAGCAACCTCAGAGACCTTACAGGTCCGGCAATTAAGTTTTTGTTTAAAAAATTTGGTATTACTAAGAATAAGAGTGCCGAGATATTAGAACTATTACATGAGCAAGGGCTTATTCAAAAATAAGCTGAAAAATTCACTCTGGTGATCGCACGGCGCCTGTCATTGGTACAAACCTTACTGGTATTAATCTTTTAGATCTTATTCCAGACTTATTTTTTTCAATAAGGATGAGTTCTTGATAGTCATTTCCCAATGGCATGATCATGCGACCACCGACTTTTAACTGATCAAGCAAAGGTTCGGGCACTTTAGGAGCTGCAGCTGTAATAATAATTGCATCGAAGGGTCCATGTTCTGGCCAACCTTTATAACCATCATCGCATTTTACTTGAACATGATATTTTAAGTGATTTAACATCGTACTGGCTTGTTGGGCTAAGTCGCAGATAATTTCTATTGAAAAAACTTTTTTACTGAGTTGGCTTAAAATTGCGGCTTGATAGCCTGAACCGGTTCCAATTTCTAATACTTTTTCATGACCCTTTAACTCAAGGTGTTCTGTCATATAAGCAACAATATATGGTTGCGAGATGGTCTGATCATCTCCAATAGGTAATGGTCGATCACTGTATGCTAAATCCCAAAATGCAAAAGGGATAAATCGATGTCGAGGTACTTTTCTTAGAATCTCTAATAAGCGTGTATCCTTGATTCCTCTACTTGAGATTTGAGTGGCGACCATTTTGTCTCGAATCAGACTAAAATCTCGTGCCACATTTTCCAAAGTAGGCTTCTTATTAGTGTTTGGTTTGCGAACATAAGGAGATAAACACCATAAAGATGTACTCAACAAAAAAAACAAAGCTTGCAATCTACAATGACTTAAAATAAAACTCTTATTCATCGGAGGTAAGCATGGACCCTAATCATCTATTTAGTCAATATCTGCGTACACTGGTTAATCAAGATCCAGAGTTATTAAGCAATGAGATGTATTTCATGACGGTGAATTGTTCACAGAAGGGTTTACATTTTGATGTTTCAGTACAGCCCCTTTTTATTTCAAGTGACTTAACACACAGATATAGTCAATTTGGATATTGGGTTGAACACATACTTTCTAGGCTACTAGAGGTTCTTCGAGACCCAGGACATCCAAATTATTTTGCACTTAAATCTCTGATGCAAATGAATCATGAAATTGAAGAGATTTTACATTGTCCATTAAAGGGTAAACCCGGTCCCGGTGTTGTTCGTCCCGACACAGTACTTAGTGAAAACGGATTTCACGCTCATGAATTTAATGTTTCATGGCCCGGTGGTGTTGCTGATACCGATATCATTATGGGTACATTAGCTCAAAATACATTATTCAACAAATTTCGAGATCATTTGAGCCATGAAGGTCGCGATATCATTCTTCCTGAGCATAACCTCAGCTGCAAACTACTGCTTGAAGAATTGATTGATACGGCAGGTAAGGCAAGACCTTTTATTGCTTTGGTTCACCCCAGACCTTATGGACCTGATGGTAGTGATTTGCACCTGGCTGAGTACTTGAGAGATGCAATACTAGAAGAAGGTCATGACTGTGCCCTAATTTTTCCGGATCAATTAGAAATGCTAGCTCATACACCAAGTTTTCAGGGACGTGAAATCGATGTAGTCTATCGGTTTTTTGAATGGCATCATGTACAGCAAGATCCTGGATTTTTAGGATACCGTAGGATTCTTCGGGCAGCTATGAATGGAGATTTAGCAGTTGTGAATAGTTTTACCTCCGAAGCTTTGTCTGCAAAATCTGTGTTTGAGATACTTTGGGATGCAAATTTAAGTGAGATTTTTGACTCTGATGTTGTAGGTGACATACGTCATCATATTCCACAGACTTTCAATCTCGCTAAAGCTGATGAAGCGGATCTTAAAATGTTGATGGAGGAAAAAGATCAATGGGTTGTTAAGCCAGTAAAAGGTTCCAGTGGTATGCAAGTTTTTATGGGTAAACTGGTGGATGACCATGGTTTTTGGAATCACGTAATTATGCAGGGTAAATCTTCGGGTGAAATGGTGGCACAGCGTTATGTAGAAACACCAGGAATGAATGTTATGGAGCCAAAAGACGAGGGTGGTTTTGAAGAACGGATGCATTTTATCGACATCAATCCATTTTATTTTCGTGGTAATCGTGGCAACTTTTTTGGTAGATGGTCTAGAACTTATATGACTGCACAATGTAATCCTGGCTTAGGTGGGATGTATCCAGTTTGTCTTGTTCAGAAGATAGTTTAATGAAATATTAATTTTTTACTGGATTTTGAATAATATAGCGAATATTTGCTTGAACGTTTTCAAGTTCGTTAATGAATAAATCTTGTACTTGTACTGCAATTCTGTGATTGGCCTCGTGATATTCGTCTTCAAGGTGTAATGGATAAGGATTAAAAGTTCCAACTTCTAGAGTTGTTAATATTTCGATACGCTCTTGAACTCGTATCATAATGACTTTTAGATCTTCATAAACAGCTTGAAGTAAATCTACGCGATGTTTAAGTTTATGAATCCTTTTCTTTGTCTCGAACAAGTTTTCAAAGTCATCTTGTTGCATCGAGCCAAGTTTATCGAGCTCCTGTAGGCTTAGATTTGTCTCTCGAATAAGTGCTTGGCGACTGTTATCTAATATTTTCAAAACCTTATCTGTACCAAATGATGCTAAATCTTTAGGATGAAGTAACTCATGTTCTAAAAGTTGATCTTTGATGTCAAAAATTTGATCTAACAATATTTTGTCCATCTGTAAACGCCATTCCCACCATCCAGAATAGAGGCCTAGTAAACCGCCTAAGCCACAACCCGCCGCTACAAAAGCTGGTTGTAATAGCTCATGTGTTGAGCCACTTAGTCCTACTAGACCGAGTGCGGCAAGACTTAGTGTGAAAAGACCTGTCATGAAAGCAGCCAATAGGCGTCCATCTTTTAGTATCCATAGATAGGCACAAAGCATTCCGAAGACTAAAAATGGTGAGAGTAAAAAATATCCTAGTTGCCCTAATTGAGGAGCGGCTCCAGCAACTAAAGCAAGAATAAATGCTCCAGCAAAAAGATTACTTACGAGAATTCTCAGATCGAGACGTTTACCTTTAGAGTTCTCATCTACTATTTGACAAGCGCGTTCCTCAGCAATAATCGTATGGTAGCTTCTTAAATTTCGCTTCCAATCCGTTTGTAATAATTCGATTACTTCAACGGGTAGTTGGTGTTGCTCAAGCATTCGCTTTAGCGATAGTTTGGTTTTAGCTTGAGATTCACCAAAGAGCTCATCCAATCGATCTGCTGGGTATTCTAATTCGGCTTTCATCTGAACCAATAAATTTTTGAAATAATTTTTTAATTTTCTATTACTTTTGCCGTACTTAGAATTCAACTGACCATGCAGGTCAACAAAAAAGTTGTGTATGTGTGAGGAATAATTACTAGGTTTTTCTTCCAATAACTTATGCTGTCCGTCGGTTTTTGGTTCAGAATCAGGCATGTCAAAATGATCATGTAGTTGTTTACGTAGTTTAGAGGTGATGGGTAGGTGTGCTGTTGGTTGCACAACATACTTATCAAATAAGCGCAGTACTAAATAACTAACCTGTGGATCATCTTCTGGATTTTGAATTACCGATGAATCTTTCATATTATGATTATCGGTAACCTTTTATGTGCGATTAATCTTCACCGAGCTCTTTTAAAGTGCGCTTGTATAGTTTATACACGGGAGTCCTCAGCTTTGATTTACGGTTCAACCTCGATCCTAAAGATTTAAGAACAATTTTTGCTCTTTTTGGGTATCCGGCCTCAATTAGCGATTCGGCAAAGTCGAAATGAATTTGCTGTCGTTTAAAATGATAAAGAATATTCAAATGACGATTCTGTTGATTAATACCAATCGTGTATAGTGCAGCCGCTTTGTTTTAGATTTTATAAGATTTAATATAATGTTCAACATTAAAAAAA
>JAYZAC010000008.1:0-8245 GCA_036339875.1 bacterium
TTGGTAGCTTTCGGTGCAGATGGTGATAATTTTATTTATATTCTGCATGGAGGCGGTAATGACCTCGTTGAAAATAGTGGCGATATTGATCGTTTAATATCGCCAAAGACTGAAGAACGTGTACTTCAATTGTGTAATCTAGGTGGTCGAATAAACAAGGGCTGTGATGGCTCCACGTACTCTAACATAGACAATGGTTATGTTTTAAATGTAGAAGTCAACAGATATGCCGGATTAAAACTTGAGAAAATTGCTCCTCTACCAGGTTCTAAACCTGTAAGGATAGGTACAGTCCCACTACAGTCTGAGGGTGGTGCAATTTGTAACGCTACTATTTTTTGGCCTGGGCCTCCAGATATGCCAATTCCAGCACCAAATTCATCCGGGACAATTTTAGCTCCAGGTTGGACATGCAGCGGTGCAGATGATCGCGATATTAAAAGTATCTTAGATGATAATCTAATCGAGATGGCTGTCATTAATGTAGCTAATCCACCAGCATCTGGAGGACAACTCGTAATGGATATCGTAGAGCCAGACAATATACCAATTAGCGGTATTTATGCGGAAGACACTGTTTATGAATTCAACATGGAAAATCCACCTCGTTTTAACGGACCAATCGCTCAGTTAAGTTTATCTAACAATGACGATACCAACATATATGGAGATGTACAGATTATCTCTAATTACGATGATGCTGGCATAAATTTAATGAAAGAGCTTTTAGCTGGTACTGGATGGAGTCCAGGAGCAGATATACCATCCGGCACTCGAGCACGTATTTTTTATGATAACGATGACAAGCAAGGCAAAATGCTATCGTCCTTTATTTTTGAGGACTTGGAAAATCCGAAAACAAATACAACGCAATTAATGAATGATAAATACGGTTTTTCAAGTGCACCATCAAGCGCTAATGTCAAAACCCTACGATATAGATGGCGTGTAAAAGCTTTAAGTCCACCCCACTCTTTTAAAGATTACGCTACTAAAAATTGTATTGGCATTATTAAATCTGGTAATGGTGCTGCTATGACTAATGCCACTTCCTTAACAAAAATTGGCTTGCTTCACCCAGTAACGGGAAATGAAAATTTAATGAATAACGAACCCGGAGTTCTTTTCGATTCTTGCTGGCAAGACTTCAATACCAGCCCCACTGAACTTAAAGACGAATTGAAAATGGAAAGTACCGGCATTGAAGACGTTTTCAATCCACCAACTCTTAAATATAAATTTGATGATCCCGGCGTATATGAAGTTCAACTATGGGTGGGAGGTCTACGATTTTTTGCTGATGATTTCACTTTTTTAGATAATCCATCCACAATAACTATGGTATTGGACGCCACCAATACAATTTCTACCATAAGAGTCGGTGCCACAACGGTTGCAAACTCAGATGAGTCCATAAAATCTGTTGTAATCGCTAATAATGATTTAAAAAGTAGTGAAGAAACTCGTTCAGCTATTTATCAAAGTAGCACTAATGCAATAAGCAATCTCGCTAGCAATGGTGATGATATGACCGGTCCACAGGGTAGATTCCCCATACTACCTATTGGTAACTATGACAACTCTAGCCCCTTAATTGTAACCTATCAAAACCAGCAAACACCTATCGTTGCTGAGGCCGAAATCCAATTTTTTAGACTCAAAGATCTGGTTCATCATGAAAAAAATTTAACTGATCCTGATAAAAGTTTTGATATGAGTAAACACAAAGGCGTAGGAGTTTGGGATTACGAATACCCTGGAGGAGGAAGTATTCCCTTCGGACCAAACTTCACTTTCAACCCAGTTGATAAAACATCGCAGCATCCTGCAAATTGGTCTACTAGATCAACAATTGGCGGAGCAGCAATTATCGCAACTGATGACACAAGCTTGGATGAGCGCCGCGGGTATGACGCATCAGGTAATTATGAAACCGGTCGGGGATATGAAGGCGGCACTCTTATTATTGCTGCTGGAGAAGATGAACAATTTCGAGCCGCTCATCAAGGTACTTTAGCATCTGATGACGCTTTTCCACCTAACTATCTTGGTCGTAGTTTTGATCAGAATTTAATTTCTCATCCTGAAGCCTTTTATACCTGGTGGGAAATTAAATATGCCTGGTTCCTTCGTTATACCAAACCAAATGGAGAAGTTGTTAAGGAAGTTTTGAGAACTGGTAATCTTGCAGAAGTTTTTTTAATGAACCACATGTCTAAGGACTCTTCAAGCTGGCAACGACTTGTACATAACTTGGCACCTTATAATCTTAAGTCTGATGGTTCGGCTGTTGTTGAAGATGACAAACCATTAATGTGGTACGTAGGTGATAAAAAAGAAGATCGAAAAATAAAAGTAAGAATTCCACTCTTCAATAGAAATGCTATGCTCGTAGGCTCCAAAAGTAATGAAATGCACGGAGCTTTTTCAAACCTTGCAAGATATGACTCTAATATAGATTTCAACACTTTGTACAGCAAAATCCATCCAATGCAGTTCAATACGCCCACCGAACCAACAGTATTAGAAATTGGCTTTCAACTTTTTTTCCCTATGATGAGTTGGTCGGGAAGAGATGAAAATATTAATGGTTCATTCAATTATTATGACGCTGTATATTGGGGCCCCAAATCAAAGTCTACAGGTTTCCCTGATCCTACTGACTTTACTAAGATCGCACTCTCATTTGGCAAAGGAGATCCATTAAACGTCTGGCCGATTTTTGCCCAGCAGAAATTACCTGGACCTACTAGTTCTTTAGATGCTGAAGCTAACAATTTTGGACTCAAGCTTGTAGCTACACAAAATAATAAAGTCACTGGTGGATTTGACGGAGCCTCAACTACAGATGATATTCAGTACATTCAACCTGGTAATACAAGAGATGATTTTGTAGAGGTGGCTGTACTAGATATGATCGCGCCCAGAGTAACTCTAATTGAAGGTGGTTCTCAAACTGCTAATACAGGCGGCAGAGTAGACCAGGATATTATAATTGAAGTTGAGGACAACAACCCCTATGCCGTCTGGCCTAGTTATCAATTAATCGGCGAAATGGATGATAGGCTGCGTGTCCCTGCCCTTGTAGAATATAGTTATGAGGTAGGCTTTGACCCTAGAAATGTTATGGGTCTAGGCTTGAAAAACCGAAGTTCTAAACCTCAACGTGCTTATGGTTTCAATCTGTCTTATACAAATTTGAAATTTGGGGATCCCAAAATCTTAAACATTGCTGACCTTCCCCAATATAGGCTCGACAATGACCAGTCAGGTAAGCCAATTCGCGATTCAAATCCAGGATTCAGTTACAAACCTAATATTATAGACGCTGATGAAAATGATTTTTATTTCCCTTATCAAAATATCGGTAATGGTCTTTTTCAGCCTCAGGGAGGAGTTTGGTACTTAAATGAAGAAAAACCATTTTTGCGTAGTACAGATCAAGATACTTACAAAAATAGTTGGGACCGTTTTAACCAGCTAGATTCAACCGATAAACACAAATTATATCCACCACAAAGTAAATTGACAGATTCAGGCGTAAGAACAGAAGATCCTACTAAAAATCACAGTGGCTTATCGAAGTGGTTAATTCGCTTCGTACCAGATGTTGATAATGAAAGCCCTTATGATCTTTTATCAATGCACCCCGATGGGCCTGTCGTTGAGTATCTGGAAGCAAATCCTGGCTCTGGGGGTCCCGATGACTATGAAGCTTCAAATGACTCCTGTCTGAATGGGACCAAAAATCCAACTGAAGCAATAGATTCTGATTGTAAAATAAGAACTCGTTGGAAAATTTCAAAAGAAAAAATTCTTGCACCAGTATTTATGAACTCCAATGACAATACTCTTAAGTTTTATGCCAAAGCTCGAGACGTAAGAATAAGTGAAAATTGGCCTAGTTTGGATGGTATCTCTTGGAATAGCCCTGGCAATAATTTTATGAATGGAAACTTTGGAACATGGCCTAAATATGATTTTTCAAGGAATTGGAAGCGTCGCATGGGGGCTGAGGATTATGGAAATGACCCGGGAACTCCAAATAACAATATAAGGGATCTTGTTGAACATTTTTACAATAATAAATCTCAAAGATATTCTACGGAGCTAGGTGTAATTACCGTAAACGATAATGACATTCCCAATGTCCATATTACACTATATGAATACAAGGGACAGACACAAGTTGAATATGCGACCCTTAGTGCTCAAGGTAATAATCCTTCCCTGAGGAAAGATAGCGAGGATGTGCTCATTTTTCGTAGTAAAGACAAACGCAATCAGATTGATGAATTTAAATCTGAAAGTCTTTATGAACAAGCTAACAATCAGCCTATAATTAATATTAATTCTATTAAAGCGAATATGGATTTTACTAATCAGGCCTACCATATCCCAGAAGATGTTCGCTTTATGATCCAAGTAGAAGCTTCAGATAATAAAGATCTTGATGAAATTTCTATAACAATCTCTAGTCATAGCAACCCAAACTCAATCTTTACGCCCCCATCAAGCTATGTTCATGTTTCAAATGACCCGTCCAATAAACCTTTTCAAACGCTTAATACATCTGCTGGCCGCATTTATAACCAAGCAAAGGTAGCCCGTGGTTATCATCTTTATCCCAATAGCGGAGTCTATGATGTAATTAATATTGAAGTATCTGATGCTAACGGCAATAAACGTGTTGTAAACATACCAATAATAGTTGTACCACAAGATGTACATTTCAGATCTTTAGGGACACAGAACAGAGGTCGTTAAAAGTCTTAATTTTTTTTAACAATAGCTTAAATTAATTTAATCTCACTAGTGAAAAGAATAATTATTTCTTGAAACCGGTAATTTAGGCTGGTTGAGTGGAAGCCTTTTGGCGTTTAAAGAATTCAAAAAAGCTACGATTTTGAGTACCTCATTTTTAACCAGCTTTTTATTCAGTTGTAATCGAGCCATTAATACCACTGCTTCTTCAAGAGTTTGTACTGCACCGTTATGGTAATAAGGCCCTGTGAGTGCCACATTACGTAAAGATGGGATTTTGAAATTTTCATCCTCAGAATATAAAGATTTTTGCTTATACGGATACTTTCCATAAACAGGAAATTTTGACTTTTTATGCCCGCCTAATGCCGGACCATTATGGCATTTAATACAATCTACAGAGATGAAAAGCTTAGCTCCTTCAATCTCTTTTTCGCTTAGATTATTTTCTCCGTCCATAAAAGCGTCAAACTTTGATCTTGTTAACAAAGATCTTTGATAATGAGCGATTGCGTCTGTGACATTATCAAAAACTCTAAAGGCACGTTCAATGTTTGCTTTTGAACCTAATTTATCGGGAAAATTTTCGCCGTATAATCTTTTTAACTCAATTTGATAGTCCGGCAAATGATCGAATCTTTCAACTGCAATTGGAATATTTAATGCCATCTCATGTAGACCTTGAAAACTAATTAACGCTTGATTTTCAAGACTCGGGGACCGACCATCCCAAAAAAATAACTTATGCAATCCCGTATTGAGAATGGTGGGCGTATTGAATTTATGAGGGTTGATCATTCCCAAAAAACCAATACTACTTGTTAGCCCATCTACACCTGCTTGAGACAACTGGTGACAAGAATGACAACTAAGGTTTTTAGTCTTAGATAAACGTGGATCAAAAAAAAACTTCTCTCCAAGTTCACGTTTCGCTTTGAATTGCACATCATTTTTCGGATTTCGCCATGCTTTCAATCTTTCATGATCTTCCCCAGTGGAGTCATCTCTTGGGATTGATTGAAAATTGGCTTCTTTGAATGCATTACGTACCTCATCATCCGTTAATACAGACGGTACAAATAGTAAAAAAACACATAAAGTTAGAAGATTCATAGCCTCATTACTACGTAAATATTACCCAAAGAGCGCATTAAATAATGTCTAAAATAAATAACATTATTGATAAGTTATGCGATCTTATAAACTCCTATATTCTATCTTTTTAAGTCCTGTTAATATTCATTTTTTTATAAAATTACTTTTATGTGACATTCTTAATAATTTCTTGCTTCAATGTGCAAAACAAAATCTATGTCAATGTTTTGATAATCGCCAAGTAATTCTTTTTATGATAGCTTTAAAAGGTTTTGAAGAGTTTTATCCTATTTGTTCTAAGCTGTTTATCATGTTTCGCTGCGGAGTTCTCAAATTACGGCCCAAGTAGCATCAACTGTGACCAAAATTTCGGTAGACACGTTGAGTCATTACTAAAAGAAATTGGCGTCGATAACCCACAGATTTATGTTCATTTCACGCAAAGTGAATATGAAATTCTAGAAACTGTGATTGAAGGCGAAAAAGAAGAAGCCCAGACATCTCTTGCGCAAGGTTACTTAAAACGAAAACAAATACTCGTACCTAGTGAAGACATGTATGATAACTACCGTTTCAAAGTGATTGCTTTGATGCGCGATATTGGAATTCCTGATGAAAAAATGGTGGGCTTACCACTTCATTTTACACGTATTGAGCATGAGGGACTGCAGGGTCTGACGGCGGGTCAAGACTATGACACCGCCTTAAATTTAATCCGAGGCTTTATTTCTCACAAAGTACAAATAAACTCGAATGATGTCTGTATTGCTAATAACTCAAGTGATTTATCCCAAAGCAATCAAAAGCTTTCTCAACAAATGACTCAAGATAAATCTGATACATTGCATAGGTCTAGTGTGATGAATTTTTCACCAGTGATAGAGAAACCTTCCCCGTATTTCAAACTATTTCCTAAAATTAAAAAAATCTGGTAAATGCATCGTCGTCAATTTCTTCGTCTACTTGGCTTAAGTGCTACATCTAGCTTTTGTATTAACTCAAATTCTATGAGTAATCCCTCAGTAGATGATTTTTCATTAAACTCAAAAATTAAAACTAAATTATTCGTTCCAGACCTAGAACTAGGACATCGATTGCGTGATCCAAAACAAATTATGCAAGGTTGGCTTAAATCAGATGAATTACCTCCTGCGGAAACGTTAATCGCCGGAGCAGGAGTGGCAGGACTGAGCTGTGCGTATCATTTGAATAAAGCTAGCAAAGAATTCATGATCATTGATCCTTTAGATCGAGCAGGTGGAACATCTGCCAGCATTCAATGCGGTGCACTCGATGTTCCACTTGGTGCCCACTATTTAATGTCTCCCCCTGCAGAGTCAAACGAATTAAGACAATTTCTTTTTGACGTAAAAGCTATTATTTCCAAATCAAAAGGTATAAATCAATTCGATAAAAATTTATTGTTAAATACAAGACGATCCACTGAGAGAAGTTTCTACAACGGTCAATGGTACGAGGGAATTGGTGACTCATTAGGTAACCGTAAACAAAGTCCAAAATTAAAAAAATTCCATCATTTCTGGCAATTTCTATCAGATCTCAAAGGTGATGACGGACGACGATGGTTCAGTATTCCAACGGGAAAAAGTAGTCGTGATCTAAAAGCTCTAGAGCTCTTCAAAATAAATTTTGTAGATTACCTTAAAAATGCAGAAATGTGGGATGAACAAGTGGAGTACGTAGTCAACTATGCATGTATGGACGATTACGGCTGTCTTGCAAATCAAGTCTCTGCATGGGTAGGCTTTCATTATTTTGCTTGTAGACCTTATTACGAAATACCAGTCACACTAACTAGTAGTTCTGGTAATGCTTGGCTTGTAAAAGCTTTATTGAAAAATATCTCAAGCTCAAAAACTCAATGGAATACTGTTTTGGCAAGCTTCAAAGAGCACTCACAGGGAATAGATTGTCTACTAACTAACCGGCAGGGAAAATGGTGGCGTCAGACGTTCCATAATGTAGTTTACGCCGGTAAAAATCATACTCTAAAATATCTCAATCGAGATGAGTGGTTTGTGAATGGATTGAAAAAAGTAATCCCTAATTTACCTCGCGATCAAAAAATTTGGTTAACCACTCAAATTCGACTCAACTCTCTGCCTAACTCAATTGAGAAATCACTTTGTTGGGATAATGTGGATATTCATAGTTCGTCTGTAGGTTACATTCATGCAAATCATCAGCAATCGAGTACAGACAATAACACAGTAATTACCCACTTCTTCCCGATATCGGCCAAATTAAACTGGAGTTCCGAAGAACTACAAAATAAATCCAAAGACGAATTATTGGAACTAGTTATCTCAGATCTTAAAAATTCAAGTCCCGAATTATTGCCATACATCAGTGAAGTAGTTTTTCG
>JAYZAC010000009.1:0-12864 GCA_036339875.1 bacterium
CCGAGTGACTTGCACCCGAAGTGGCTGACCCAACCTGCTTGCAGGAGGGAGGTTCCTAAGGTGTGATTCGTAAGGGGGGTGAAGTCGTAACAAGGTATCCCTACGGGAACGTGGGGATGGATCACCTCCTTTCAAGGAGTAATTAAGTGGAGAGCGCAAGCAATCCACTCAACGAAACCTTGCTAGAGACTTCGGTTGATAGCAAGATCAAATACGAACGACAGAGAGTATTGTAAGAATATCTCAAAAAAACATTGGTTTCTTTCTTCAATCTTCTTTTTAGGGATATAGCTCAGCTGGTTAGAGCGCACGCCTGATAAGCGTGAGGTCGGTGGTTCAAGTCCACTTATCCCTACTAGTAAATTGGTTCTCTGGAATAAGAGGACAATGTAAGGCCCACTCGAGGGTCATTTTTAATGAAAGGGTGATTAGCTCAGTTGGGAGAGCGCATGCCTTGCAAGCATGAGGTCAGCGGTTCGACCCCGCTATCATCCATATAGCAAAATAAGGTCTTTAAACATATTGTTTGAAGGCCTTATTCTTTTCTTCAAACATCACTAAAGTAGGTTCAGTCTTGAAAAATTTTCAATAATCTAGAGAGGTATGTGTGCAAAAATAAAAATTTTAGTTTTTTTAATAAAAAATGGTCCATTCTGGAAACTAATCGATTTGATGTTCGTAGAACAATCATCTGGTAATAATCATGGCTTTTTAGGGGCCTAGAAGGTTACCAAAGAACATAAACATACGATTGAAAAAAATAGAGAAAAATTAGGGGCTTGACGGTCCAATAATGCTAATTACAATTACGTGAGCAATTCGCGTGTCGGAAAGACTGAATTAAGATAAATAGAATAAAAAGCTTGAATTAAACAAGGAGATTATCGGAATGAAAAAGTTTGTTTTTGCTTCAATGACGCTCATTTATGGCGCTGCTTTGAATCTTAGTGCTGCTGAGGTTACTTATGATGTAGTCAAGGCCATGGAGGAGACTGGTAATGCTAAGATTATTATCACTTTCAAAGATAAGACCAATCGTAGCAAGTTAAAGCGTAAGAGTTCACTGAAGGAAGTGAATCGCCAACTGAAAGCAAACTTCAAGGCTGCTAGCCGAGAAGTACTAGATGTATTGGAAACAAAAGGTAAGATGGGTGCAGGTCAGGTGACGGGACAATATTGGGCAGCTAATGCCGTCTCAGCGACCGTTGACAAGAAAATGCTAAGTCGTTTAAGTGGCCGCGATGATATTGCACAGATTACTCTTGACCGAGTAATAATGTTTGAGGAGCCACCTCAAGTAGAATCTACTGTGAAAGATGGTCAAGATTGGACTTATGGATTAAAGAAATTAGGAGTACCTGAGGTCCGTCAATCATACAATTTGACGGGAGACGGAATCACTGTCGCAGTATTAGACACTGGGATTGATGCTGAACATCCTGATTTAGCTGGTAAAGTTGTCGCCTGGAAAGATTGGGCAGGAGATAGCGAGGAGCCCAAAGATGCCCATGGGCATGGTACTCATTGTGCTGGTACTATTGCTGGGGGAGCAACATCGGGGCGAGCAATTGGTGTAGCGCCGGATGCTAAATTAGTTATAGGAAGAATTTTTGGAGATAACGGTAGTGCAACTCTGTCCGGTATTCTTGGTGCCATGAACTGGGTTACTGATCCAGACGGGGACGCTGAGACTAATGATGCTCCACAGCTGGTGTCCAATTCATGGGGTGGAAAGCAAGGTAGTATGGAATCAGAGAAGTCCATGTGGAATCTTGTAAAAACATGGCGCTCATTAAATATTGTTCCTGTATTTGCTGCTGGTAACAGTGGTCCTTGGCCTAAAACTGTAGGTACTCCCGGTGGATACCCTCATTCTTATGCCGTGGGAGCTACTAATGGATCAGATAAGGCAGCTTATTTTAGTTCTAGAGGACCAATAAAATGGGAAGATGTAACATACACAAAACCAGACATTTCTGCACCTGGCGTTGGCGTTCTATCTGCAAAGCCTGGAGGCGGTTATCAGAAGATGAGTGGAACTTCCATGGCTTGTCCTCACGTTGCAGGTCTAGTAGCACTTATGCTGCAAGCAAATCCTTCACTATCTGTTAAGCAGGTGGAAGAGCTACTCAATAGTAGTGCGGTAGATTTAGGTAAGGATGGTTTGGATAATACCTATGGTCATGGTCGGGCAGATATTAAGACTACGATCGATACGATTAAAGGTGCGAAAGACGGTCAGGAAGATAAATTTAACAGTCTTTTTACTGAATAATTCAGTCTAATAATTCCGATATTCTCTACAATCTACAGGATTGTTAGTAATTTATCCCTCAGCGACTACCGCTGGGGGATTTTTTATGTTCTCATAATATTCATGGCAGTTAAGCTGATTGAACAGTATTCGCAATTATTAGAAGACTTAAAGAGAGCACGCAAAAACGCTCGTCATTATAACCAGTCAAAGAATGCGCATGCTTCTGAGGCAGCACGAAACTTAATGGCGGCTCAACGCAGAATTAGTGAATTCTTGAAGCCATTGGACTCCGGTAGTCTCATATCAATTTATGAATCGCGTTTTGAGCGATCAGCAGGCTATGAAGAAGCTGTTTTAATTCAGAAATTAAGTCGAGTCTAATCTCTTAATTGTTTGTAGTTACTGCTTGCTTACTGAAGTCTTTTTATCACATGCTTTTTTCGGCAGATGTTACAATGTGCCACTTTGTATGGGGTACACATGAAAATTACCGTAATCATTTTTTGGCTCATCGGCGGCCTGACCACAAATCTGTTAGCTCAAACCGCTTCTCATATACGGGAAATCTCCATTGCTAAAGATTTAGTTGATCGTAAATATTATTTAGGTCCTCGAGATATTTTAGAAATTACTGTCATGGGTCTCAAGGAATTTGAGCGTAAAGGATTAGGCGACGAACTAGAGTTTGTAATAAACGAAGATGGTTATGTAAATGTACCACTAGTTGGTCTGGTAAAAGCAGAAGGAGAAACCAGCTCTAAATTAACAAAAAGTCTGACACAACGATTCAAAAAATACGTGACTGAACCACAAGTATCAGTAGTAATAAGACATTACAGAAGTAAGTTAGTTCACGTACTCGGTAAGGTTTATGACAATGGAGCGATCGCTCTAAAGTATGAAAATACTACCTTATTTGAAGTTCTTGCTGAGGCAGGTGGTTTTTCTTCTAAGTTACCTAGTCTGGAGGGTATTGCACTAAATCAACCTGATATGAGAAATGTGTACGTGATTCGCCAGAACAAAAAATATGTCGTAAATATTTATGATCGATTAATAGATAAGGCTGATGATAAGCCATTTTTTGTAAAACCCGGTGATAAGATTTTTGTTCCAGAGCCTGTGCAGACTATATCAGTGCTGGGTGGTGTTAAGAAAGCCGGGTCCTTCGAATTAAAAAGTGGATTGAGCTTGTTGCAAGCCATTGCCATGGCAGGTTCTTTTGTTGAAGACTCCAGGCGCGATCAAGTACAAATTATTCGAAAAGGGATAAAAGCACCCATAACAGTAAATGCTGTGCGTATTGTTAAAGGCCGATCTGAAGACGTAAAACTGAAGCCAGGAGATGTGGTTTATGTGGCAGAGTGGTAAGACAGTTCATTTGAATGATTACTTAAAAATCATTCAAAAGAAATCTGGATTGATAGTTATAGCCTGTATCGTCACGTTCATTTTTACTTTTATTCTGAATCAAACAATATCACCCGTCTATCGCGCCGAAACTCGTCTATTAGTTGAGGAAAAGCTTCAAGATGTTAATTTAACCCGTAATATGCTTATGCCATATCAAAAAGAATTTTTTGAAACGCAGCGACAGATTTTAGAAAGTAACCCAGTGTTTGAGTCTGCCGTAGTGAGTTTAAGACTTCATGAAAAAATTCATGAATCTGGGTGGCTCGACGCTGTAAAAAATCGATGTAAGAATTTACTAGGTTTGAATTATGAATTAAGTCAAGATCAACTTAAGCGGGACGCTATCGAAAAAGCAATCAAGCGCCTCCGAAAACAGGTATACATTGAAAGCTTACGCGGTACTAATATCATAGTTTTGCAAATTGAAGGTAAAGACCCTGAGTCAGTAAGAGATCAAACAAATGCTCTAGCTTCCGCATTTATGCAAAGATCCTTAAATTTGAAAAACAAGGATTCTCGCGAGGCTTCTCAGTTTTTGAGGAATCAGTTAGGAAGTATTCAAGGTAAGCTTGAAGCTTCAGAGAAAAAACTTGAGGAGTTTCAGTTTAGTAAGGAAGCTATCTCACTGGATAAGCGAATTGAATTTTTAGTGGAAAAACAGTTGGTAGTGGCTGAAAAAGAGCATGAAGATGCTCTCTTGGAACTTGAGCAAGAGCGCGAAAAAGTGGAAGTTTTACATGCTCAAGTGAAGAATGAGCGCTCTAAAAAATCGGTTGGCGATCGAGGTACTCTAAAATTATTAACGGAGCAGCAATTGCTACTAGAGCTAAAGCTAAATGAATTGAAGCGTAAATTTACGAATCAGCATCCCGAGGTAGTTGCATTACGTAAAAGTTTGGATTTACTTTTAGGAAGAATTAAAGAGCAAGAAAAGCAAGGGCAAGCAGGGGAACAACAAGCTGGTAGTGAGTTTTTACAGAGCCTTGAAAAGGAGTTTTCTGAAGCTCAGCGAAACTATCGTGTCATCGCAGTAAGAGAACAGCAGTTACGAGATCAGCTTCAGCGTTATCGTAAAAAATTACAAGGTTTGCTAGCAAAGAAATCAGAATTTCTTGTGCTGCAGAGAGAAATGCAGGCTAACGAGAAGTTATATGAATTGGTTCTTCAAAAAGAGAAGCAAGTGGGAGTTGAGTCGACTTTGAATGTGGGCCATATTAAGCAAGTAGCGAAGGCAACTTTGCCAGTCTATCCAGTTAAACCCAAAAAATTATTGAATTTGATGATATCTATTTTTGTAGGAACTCTATTAGGAATCGGTTTGGCATTTTTACAAGAATATATGGACCTAAGCCTTAAAACTAGAGAAGAGTTTATCTCTCTTTTAGATGATATACCACTCCTCGGTGTTTTACAGGAGGAAAAATGGATTAAAAAAGAGCGCCATTTACTGCCAACTCTGTGCTCTACGAATCCAAATTCAGCTTTAGGAGAAGCCTTTAAGATTTTAAAGGCGAATCTTCAATTGTATCTGAGTCAAGGAAAGAATCGTTTCTTGATAACTTCTTCCCTACCCTCTGAAGGTAAATCCACGGTAGTTTCAAATTTAGCAATAACTTTTGCGCGATCTGGTAAGCAGGTACTCTTGATGGATTGTGATCTCCGTAAACCAAAGATTCATCAACATTTTCAGACTGTTAATCAAGCTGATAATACTTTGAAAACTCAAATTGAAGGACTATTCCTTTGGAGAGCTCCTCAAATTGAAGATCCAACAGTGTTTATTGAGAAAGAATTTTCTAACTTACTCGAAAATTATGGTAAACAATTCGATTTAGTTCTAATTGATTCAGCTCCGGTGAATATTGTTGCAGATACAGCAACTTTACTTCGAGAGGATTTATCAGTTTTATTTGTAATGGGTGCTGGCGTCACCACAGAACCTGAGATTCAAAGAGCCCTACAGATCTTTGAGAATCTACAAGTGAATATCTCAGGAGCAATAATATCTAGACTGGATGAAGGTTTGGCTAGTCAGGATTATAACTCTTATTACGAAAGTTATTTTAGTTAGTCAAAATGTTTTCACAACCAAAACTTTACGGCCTGTCGGGCTATTTAATAATTGGCGGAATATCTTTCATTCTCTTCGCAGGAACTATCTTGCGTGGCGTAATTTATCCAACTGAAAAGGCAATTTTTGGTATGGCTATATTGATTCTATGGTCTTTACAGCAATGGCGAGGATGGTTGAAAAATCGTAAAGCTTTACAGTTAAAAGAATGGGAGAGCTTTGATGTAAAACTGGCTACTTTAGCTCTAGTAGTTGCAGGTATCTCTGCATATATAAATGGTAATCAGGATAGTTTGATTAGATATGCTGACTACATCAGTCTATTTTTATTCTATTTGCTTGTTAGAACTTCCTTTTTGCGACGTAAGCGTCGGCAAAAATTTTTAAGTTTTATTATTTTATTGGGTGTTTTTCATTCTATTCTTGGGTATGTCTATCTTCTCGACTTATTGCCACACCCATGGTGGGAAAAGCCAAATTTTTTATCTGGTACATTTGTTAATCATAACCACTATGCTGGATTGCTGGAACTTACCTTCTTTCTTAGCTTTGGAAGGTTATTAGCAAATCGACAAGAGGGACTTATTGTTAACTTTTTGTATTTGGCAGTGTTGTGGATTGCTCTGTTGTTAAGTCTAAGTCGTGGAGCCTGGGTATCCGTATCGATTACTTTATTCATTGCAGGTTTTTTACTTGTTGGTGATCGAAGCCTTAGAGCTTTGGGACTTCGAATAATAGGAGTTCTGATTATTGGAATATTTATTGTGGGGGTTTATGTTTTTTCAGAGATAAATCCAGCATTAACTGCTCGATTCGCCAGCTTTGGAACCAAGCAGGGACAGTTTGAATTTATTGATTTCAGAATTAAGCTCTGGCAGAGCACCATTGCTGCTATTGAAGATCGACCCTTATTGGGTCATGGACCTGGAGCTTTTGAATGGGCTATGCGACCTTATCGTCGTAAGGGTTTCGAATTTGCTTTCGATTATGCCCACAACGACTGGCTGCAGTTTGCTATGGAGTGTGGTTTAGTATTCATTTTCATTGGCCTAATTTATTTCGTATTCTTTTTTGGACGCATGTTAAGAAAACTACGATCTCAAAAACTTAGTTTTTTTCGTTTTGAAGAGTTTGGATTGGGGTTGGGAGTATTGTGCATACTGATTCATGGAGTTGTTGATTTCAATTTGCATATCTTATCTAATGCAATTCTTTTTATGACATTCTTGGCGTTGGGGATTACCAACGTTACAGAAAGGTCGCAAACAAGCTCAGGGTGAATCGGTCTTAAGCTTTGAGTGTATTAAATTGAGGTGCAAATAATGAACTCGATGTCATTGCAGCATATCCGGCCAGTGCCTTCCTCATTTGAAATTCAGGTACTTTGTCCTCTAAACGCCCGACCTTATTACCCTTAGATACGGTGCTAGACAGGTCTTCAATCACGTCGTCCATAGTGGGCTCTACATCCTCAGCTGAATCCGTTGACTCTTCTGATTTGTCGACTTCTCCTGAACCCGTAAGTTTGGCTTCAAATTCATCGGTCTTTTTATCATCAGCCTCGTCTTCAATTCGCTCTTCAGCGATCTCCTGTCGAGCTTGCGCGGCCATTTGAGCTGCCTCTGCGGCAACTGCCCGGTCTTGATTGCTTGGTTCAGCTGGAGCTAATGCTGCTCGTTGAATAGTCTCAGCCCGACTAAGAGTTTCTTCGGGCGTTTTACCTTCTGATGTGCTTATATTGACGTGACCACCTGTACGATAGTTAACCTTGTCAGGGCCTTGAGTGTAGTCATAATGAATCGGTCCCGGTGAAAGAGCTCCCGCGACCGCTTTATGAGCTTGCTCATGTGCAACTACTTCGGCGTCGCGTTCTTTGAGTTCCTTTACCTTCTTTTGATCGTCTTCGCTTAACTCTTCTTGGTTGCCTGATTTAGGAGTATTTTGCTGATCACCGTCTAGTTCAGTAGGATCTTTCGGTGCTTTCTGGAACTCATTGCTGAAAAACCCCTGAGGTCTTTGAGAGCTCGGGCTCGGCGTTAAGTCGGCTACACTTGGCCCAATGTTAGTTCTGGGGACAGTACGTTTGGTTTTG
The DNA here is from genome assembly GCA_036339875.1 of bacterium. Classification (GTDB taxonomy): domain Bacteria; phylum Muiribacteriota; class UBA6191; order UBA6191; family UBA6191; genus JAYZAC01. The sequence goes on from JAYZAC010000009.1 coordinate 7,834, forward strand.
GTGAACTGATTATCAGTCTCTTCAACGGCTTCGAAGGAATCAACAGGATTTACACGACTAGGTTGAGCTGCCCCGCGCGTACGTGAAACAGTACCAATCCACTGATTGGCAGATAAACGCGGTATGTATGAGCTTGCTGCTGCTACTCGCATTTTTTACACATCCTTGCCGACCCCTATTCCCGTCCATAGAATGAGCTTAAATAAAGCTGGGCCAAATACATTATCGGCAGGAAGGACGAAAAAGTTGATATCTGATAGCTCGAATTTTATGTTCTTTTTATCTTATATCGACAAAAATTATCTATATATAATCATTTTTGTATGATTTCGTTCCTTGAGGTATAAACTGGCCAACAGCTTATAATTTGAGTATATTATGCCCCGGAGGAAACTATGCCTGACTTTTTTAAACTTCATCAACGCCAAGACATTGTATTGGTGGAAAGAGCGGACCGTCAGTATTTAGCAGTGATATTAGGATACAATGAAGACAGTTACGTGTTGAAACCATTGGCTCCAGCTGAAAATGAAACTCTTGACACTCAAGCCATTGAGTCTGCTTTTGATGATGATATTCTTCAAAAGGTTGGTAATCTTGACTTTGACGCCTTACACGAAGCTACTGAAGGAGCATTTAGCTTCGGTGACTATGTGGAGTTAGAAGAGTTTTAGTGGAAACTTTCGAGGAAAAACAATTTCGATTGAGGGAGGTAAGGGCTTTCCTTCTCTTTCAATGTAAGGTTTTAAGGAATCATCGTAAACGTAAAGTAATTGAAGCAGAACAAGAGCCTCAATTTTTGGTTGGCTCCGGAATGTCGTATGAACTTCAAAAAATGGAAGAATTTTTGACTCAATCAGAGACCATAGAGAAGGCCTACATAGAAGTAATTACGTTCATTAAAAACTTGAGGGTTGAATTAGACTCAGGGAATGCTCAGCAGAATTTGGCGGAAGCTAAAGATTTTTTTGCACAAATTGAAACTTTAATGGACAAAATCGGACAAAACAAATTCTAAATCAACTCACTACGTAAACCTACAGGCCAAGCCTGACGATATCCAAAAAGTAATTCAATTTTGCGGAGGCTTGCGTGCTCACTGTTAGCATTTTAATAAATTTTTTTATACTCATGGGTATTGTTCTAGTGGTCTCCTATGTGGGTTTTGACCGGCGTCGAGAGCAGATTATTCAGCACGAATCGCGCTTACAAGACGCTAGAGTAATTGCGCGTCTCGCACAAGAGACCATGCATCTTCCGTCCTCCACCTTAGTGCTCAGTAAATTTGCAAATTTACGCTTTAATCATAGAACTCGTAAATACCTACAAGATTTGGCTACGCATATGGATACAGAGTGTCATGATTTAATCAATCGAGTAGAAAACAAGTTTGTAAGAATCGATAATCGTGTTTTTGCTATGTTGAAATTGGTTCAAGAAGACTCAGAAGATCAAGAAAATAACTTAGTTAGTCAAATTAGTGATTCCCATGAGATGAAGTACAAAACTATTATGGACCAATTGGAGGCCCTCAATTGGGCTAAGAATTCTTCATCATTTTTTTACACTTTCGCGGAATTGAATGACTTCTTGAATTCATATATTGGTCAAGTAGAGTCACAATCTAAGCAGCTAAAACGCTTGCAAAATCCCATGAGTTATCAAAGAATGCAGGCTTAATTCATTTTTTTATTGAAACTGCAGGCATTGGTATGGTATTTGCATGTTCACCAGCCGTCGGTTAATTGAACCAAATGGTGGGACTACAACTATGAGACTTATACAAGCAACAAAAACATTTTTTAAAATAGTGTTTTCCAAGGACTATGCCGCTAGTTTGAAGGCATTACCTCAATTAGAAAACGAATTGGGTAGTCTGAAGAAACAATTAGAGCGTCAAGAAATTGAAGCGCAACTAAAAAAAGAGCAGGAAAAGCAAAAGAAACAGAGTAAGCAAGATGAGCTTGCTGCTGGTGCAAGTGCTCTACTTACTCTTCTTCAAAAAGAAGCCCGCTTTCTCGACTTTGTTCAAGAGAATGTAGATTCTATTGACGATAATCGGATGGGGGCAGTCAGTCGATTGGTGCACAAGGATTTAGCAAGGACTTTTAAGCAATACGTCACGCTTGAACCTGTACTTGATCGTAATGAAGGTGAGTTAATAGACATTGAAGACGGATTCGATACGAGTGAAATCCGCCTAAGTGGTAATGTAGATAAGGAGCCACCATTCAAAGGGACTTTACGCCACAAAGGTTGGCTGATTAGTCATTTGAATCTTCCCAAGAAGGCAGCAAGTTCGAATCAATCGGTCTTATTACCTGCTGAAATTGAAGTACCAAATTAATTTTTATATAAAGAGAGTTACCCATGACTTATAAATATTTTGTGGGGATAGATTTGGGGACCACAAACTCCTCAGTTGCCTATTCCCGGGCTGAAGATTCTCAGTCTAAAATTGAACAATACAAAATTCATCAACTAGTATCCGAAGGACTTGTGGATGCTTTAGAGGTTTTACCTTCCTTAATCTACATTCCCTCAGAAAGAGATTTTCCCGAGGGTAGTCTAGAATTACCTTGGAATGATAGACCAAACGTTGTTATCGGCGAAATGGCTCGTCGTGAATGGTCAAGAGCAGGCTACAAGGTTGTTCATTCAGCTAAAAGTTGGCTTTGTCATAATTCGGTAGACCCGAAAGAATCTATTCTTCCATTCAAAAGCACATTGGATGATGAAAAAAAGATTTCAGCTTTTGAGGCAACTCAACTAATCTTGAATCATATTAAAGATTCTTGGAATCATGATGTTGAAGTTGGTGCCTTAGAAGGTTTGCTGGAGGATCAAAGTCTGGTTATTACAATTCCGGCTAGTTTTGATCCAGCTGCCCGCGATGCAACTCTAGAAGCTGCTCGCTCGATTGGTTTACAAAATGTACTTTTATTAGAAGAACCGCAATCCGCATTATACTCTTGGATCGAAAGTCAAGGGGATAATTGGCGTGATAGCCTAGAGGTGGGTAAAAGTATTCTGGTCTGCGATATCGGTGGCGGTACAACAGATTTTTCATTAATGAAAACGGTTGATGAAGAGGGGACTTTAGGCTTCAAGCGAATTGCGGTTGGTAACCACATTTTGCTGGGTGGTGACAATATGGATCTTGCGCTTTCGCACATATTAAGAGCCAAATTGAAAGAATCCGGACAGACTCCTGATGATAAGCAATTTTCTTCTTTACAAGCTCAGGCTCGTGAAGCCAAAGAGCTAATCTTGGGTGGAGATCAAGAGGAAGTTAAAGTGGTTTTAGCAGGTAGTGGTTCAAGTCTTTTTGCCAGTAGTATGGAAACCATTTTAACAAGATCCGAGGTTGATAAAGTCGTTATTGATGGATTTTTTGCAAGTGTGGAGCATAGTGAGCGACCTCGTCAGAATCGTGGTCTAGGACTTCGTGATATGGGTTTACATTATGCTACGGATGCCTCGATTTTTAAGCATTTAGCACAGTTTTTAGGTTCACAAGATGAAGAATTTCATAAGCCAGATTTATTACTATTTAATGGTTCTATGTTTCGTGCTGAAATACTTCGTGACCGAGTCCGCGATGTATTAAGTACGTGGCCTGGAGATGAAGTCTACGAATTGGAGTCCAGAGACTTCCGTTTGGCAGTAAGCCGTGGAGCTACCTATTATTCAAGAGTTTCTAGTGGTGAAGGAATACGAATTAAAGCCTCTTTAGCCTTCAGTTACTATGTTGGTGTTGAAAAAGCCGAGATGGCCATTCCCGGAATGGAGCCTGAGTTATCTCTATTATGTATTGCTCCTCATGGAACAGAGGAAGGCAGTCGAATACGGTTTGAAGAGGAAAGTTTTTACTTGGTAACTGGTGAAACTTCTCAATTTCGACTATTTCGTTCAGCGTTTCGGCATGATTCTTTGGGGCAACGTCTCACTCATAACGAGGAAGAATTCGAAGAGGTTAGCAGCTTAGAAAAATCCCTAGAGACTGTTGAAGGGGAACAGTATATACCTGTAGTAATTGAGACTGATGTTACCGAAATTGGGACATTGGATTTATTTTGCGCTTCCGTTAAAGAAGGCGAAAAACGTTGGAAACTTGAGTTTCAAGTTCGTGATGCAGCTTAGGTATCGAAGGGTTTGGATAAAGGAGTGAATCACTACATTGGTATAGATCTTGGAACGACTAATTGTAGTGTAGCAATTAGTCGTGGGGAACTAGTTGAAGATAAAGGGGTTCTTCAAGCTGTTGGTGAAGACTTATTTGAAAGTCGTAATCAATTACCTAGTTACCTTTATTTGATTGGTGAATCAGAGCAATCTAATTTTCAAAACTATCCGTTTATAAATGATTTACCTGGTGTTTGCGGTCTCTTTGCCAAACAATGTTCTGAGACGCAACCAGCAAGGGTTGTGCGTTCAGCTAAGTCTTGGATATCGCTGGCAAATCATAATTCTACTAATCGGATTTTGCCCTTTACTTCTGATAAGGAGAGTAATCAGTGCTTGTCAGCTGTGGAAGTTCAGTCTGCCTACTTACGTCAGATTCGACTTTCATTGAATACTGTATTTGAAAATAATGAGCAGGTAGTAATTACTGTACCGGCTTCATTTAGTGAGTTTTCAAGAAGACTTACATTACAATCAGCAGAGCAGGCGGGTATCAAGAATGCTTTACTTCTGGAAGAGCCCTTGGCCGCTTTCTACAATTGGTTATTTTATCGAGAACATAAAACTACCAATTTTAGTACCGTACTAGTAATCGATGTAGGAGGTGGAACGACAGATTTTAGTCTTCTACGTCACGAAAAAGGTAACTGGAATAGATCGGCGGTGGGACGTCATCTACTTTTAGGTGGCGATAATCTCGATTTAGCTCTAGCTGTTCAAAAGGAAAAGCAATTAAATCGTAAATTGCATCCTGATGAATTCAATCAATTAATTTCACATTGTAGATCAGTAAAAGAAGACTTTTTGGCAAGTGATGAGGAGTTTCGTGAGTGTACAATTTTAAGT
>JAYZAC010000010.1:0-17501 GCA_036339875.1 bacterium
CACCCTCTTCTCGAACTGTTTGACCGATCTTTTTCTCTCTTAATCTGGCTATTACATATGGGCCCATGAATAAAGTAATCAGATAAGCTATCACTAATGAATAGATTGTTCGCATAGTTATACTGTCTATATATTCAGCTAACATGTTTGATTCTCTCCAAGTGAATCCACCAAAGTCTCTAATTTAAAAAATCTAGAACCCTTTAATGCCAAAAAACTCGGACGCTGACCGAGAAGCTCCGACTCTAAATCAATTTTTTTCTCAAAACTAATACAATTCGCACCCGGAAATTCTTGCCGTAGAAATCTCCAAGCTGAACTATAAAGCGAGCCGAGAAGATATAACCGACTAAACTTTTTTTCAATCGCTAATCGAAGTAAATTTTCGTGTTTTTGATTAGCACGCTCTCCAAGTTCTAGCATATCCGCCAATACAACTATACTTTCTCTCGGCAATTCAATACTCTCTAAAAAAAGTCTTGTAGACTCCGGTGATGCATTATAGCAATCGAGTAAGAAAGTCCAATCACCTTTCTTCCTAATCTCCATACGTAAGGGCGATAATTGCAAACTATGTAATCTATCTGCAACATCTTCTGTAGGTACTCCCAAGCAAATTGCAATTTCCCTAGCGAAACCAATTGAATTGGCTGGCCCTCTACCAAATCTCTGCAAGTCCGTCGTGGTGAAATCTAAGAGACTTACCTTTCTACCCAAAATTTGTTCAATTTCGTCAGATTGAATCCTCTGAGCGAAAATAGAGTCATTTTCGGATAAAAACTTCGATGCTAACAATTTCTCGTTTAAGAGATGCTTCCGAGACTTAAAGTTACCCTCATGAGATCCATATACGGGTAAAAATACCATCACGTCAGGATTTAAACAATGGGATAATTGATCCATTTCACCAGGCTTAGAAATACCCATCTCAAATATAGCAAAGCGCTTATTTGGGGGCATATTTAAGATACTCAGAGGTAAACCTAAAGTATTGTTAAAATTACCTGGTGAGCCATAAGCTTCGGGACCCATAAAGTGGACTAATGAATCCTTACAGGTTGTTTTTCCTACACTACCAGTAATTCCTATGAATAATGCCGGATGCGAATTCCTATAACGACGAGCAGCTTCTTGAAGAAACTCTAGCGGACTAGGATGTTGAATTACCGTTAAATCTTTGTTACCGAGCTCAATAGACTTCTGTACTATGATTAGTGAAGCCCCATTAAGTACCGCTGCATCTATAAAATTATGACCGTCTAGACTTTCTCCTTCCATAGCTAGAAAAGCAAAATCTGGCTTTATCAACCTAGAATCAAAATGGAAACCGTTACACCCATTCGCTGCTCCATTCTGAATTAACTGAGACCCGGGAATCTCTAGAAGATCACTTAATGTATGTGCTTGTTTAAGTCGAATCTCACCAAGAACTTCTTTAATGATCTGACGATCGTCAGAATACCAAGTCTTCCCTCCTGCGGTCATAGTAGATTCATGCCCTTTTCCACAAACCAGCAAAACATCCCCTTTTCCCAGGTTACTGATTGCAGTATGGATTGCTTTTTTTCGATTAGGTATTGTAAGTACCGATTGATTTATTGGTATTCCCTCATGGATTTGATGAATAATCTGATTGGAATCCTCAAAACGAGGGTTATCGTCTGTTAACACTAGCAAGTCTGCGTAGTTGGATGCTGCTTTTCCCATTGCTGATCTCTTTGACGGATCTCGATCACCGCCACATCCAAATAAAACAATCAAGCGGTTTTCTACAAGGGGTCTAGTAGATTTACAGACGAATTCCAGTGCTTCGGTTGAGTGAGCATAATCAACAAAAATTCGACCTGAGGGATGTCCAGAAATTTCTTCCATTCGTCCCGGTATAGTTTCTAAATTTGATGATAATTTTTGTAAAGTTTCGAAAGCAATACCTTTTGAAAGCATAATCTGTAAAATCAATGTCAAATTTTCTAAATTGAAAAAGCCCATCCAAGGAAATTCAAAATCATAGCATCCATGTTCACTTGTCAAAGTAAAGTTAACTTTACCTAATTCATAATGAGGTTTAGATAAATTAAAACTCTCATTCAACTTAAGGCCATAATGAAGAACAGATTTACCCGAAATTCTTTCTAAAGCTTTTGAATACGAACTTCTATCAAGACAGTAAACTTCAAATTTTTCCCCTTCTATTGGGTAGTGAGGATTAAAAAATTGACTTTTTGCATTAAAATAATTTTCCATCGTCTCATGAGCATCCAAATGTTCAGGAGATAGATCAGTGAAAGCACGCTGATTAAACATATGACAAGGTACTCTGTGCTGTTCCAAACCCTGTGAAGAAACTTCCATACAAAGCTGCTTAATTCCTCTATTTTGTGCCTCTTGTAATATCTCTATCAACTGAAATAAACCGGGTGTTGTATTGCTATTCTCATGCAATCCTCTTCCGTAACAAACTCCCAAGGTCCCAATGTATACACTGGGTAAACCAAGCAATAAAAAAAACCTATGTAGACCATAAGCAATACTAGTTTTCCCTTTGGTGCCTGTTACCCCAAAAGCTTGGAAACTTGTGAACAGTGAACTATAATAATTACTGCAATCTAGTAGATATTGTAAACGTACATTTTGAACTCTTAAGATCGGGATTTTAGTTTCAAGTTTACAATTGTGATGAGCTACAATCTTTGCTGCTCCACGCTTTTCCAACTCTGGAACGAATTTTGCCGTTGTAACAGAATCAGCCATGGCATAAAACCAATCCCCAGAATTAACAAAAGCACTATGACTTCGAAGTGCCGTAGCCGTATGTAGCTGTGGGCTAAATTTCAGATCTACTCCCAAATAACGCCTTCATCTTCAGTCAACATATCTACTAGATCCTCAGGCATGATTTCCACATCAGTTGTTTTAGTTCGATAGGGGTATCTACCCTGTGACCAATTAGGATTCATTTGCTGATTTTGAATAAATGAGTCATTTACACGGAGCCATTCCGGAATTTGTTCACGATGAGTTATAGGCAAAGAGCCCGCCGGAGAATCTGGTACAATCGTAGGAGGCGAAGCCTCTTGAGAAGATTCTCTTCGAATCGTCTCAGGATTCAATTCTGAATTTAAGTTAGCCCAGCTGTCAGCACCTGACTGGTCTACACCAATCTGACGATTTGGTACCACCTTTAAGTAAGATAAAACTTTCTGACCTACTGAAGAGAAAATAGGCGCAGCTACTTGCCCTCCATAATATTTCTCTCCTTGGGGCTCGTTTAACATTACATAAATAACCAATCGTGGATCTTCAGCAGGTAAAGCGCCTAGAAATGAAGCAACAACCTTCGGATTCAAACCATCAATCCATTCCGAAGTAGTTTTTTTCATCTCCGCAAGACTTTGAGCAGTACCTGTTTTTCCTAAAACATCATACCCACTTATATTGGCTCGACGACCAGAACCCCCTTGCTCTGTAACGGTTTTCAGCATCTTCATAATTATTTTACTTGTTTTTTCTGATATCACTCTACGTACTGGACGAGTCATTACTTCATTTTCCTGACCTTCCAAGCGCTTAGTTTTCATCATGATTTTTGGATGATAGAGTATTCCACCATTTACGATTGCTGAAAAAGCTCTCGTCATTTGAACTGCATTAGCTGCGATTTCCTGCCCTATGGACTTCGCGGCAATAGAGAGACCAGACCATCGCTTCGGATTCCTGTTGATACCCCTAGTTTCACCCGGTAATTGGATACCACTTAGTTGTCCAAATCCAAAACGCTGAAAATAATCAAATAATTTTCTGGTACCCACTCTTTGTGCTATCTGAATAGCGCCTACATTGCAAGATTTTTTAAGAATAGTCGAAGTGGAAATTTTTCCATGCTTCTGACGCCCATCACAATGTATTCTGAAAACATCAAACATTTCGATATAACCCATACAACCGAAAAGATCATGTACCGTAATGGCATTAGATTCTAAAGCTGCTGCTACTGTAAAAACTTTGTACGTTGAGCCGGGTTCAAATTGGTCACTAATTGCACGATTTTTAAAGTCAGAAGCGGAATAATAAGGAAAATAGTTAGGATTAAACGAAGGCTCTGAAGCCATTCCTAGAATTTCACCATTGTGAGGGTCCATCACTAGAATTACTGCACTTTTAGGCCTATGGGTATCATAGGCTTCACGAAGAGCTTGCTCTATGATGTATTGAATGACTACATCGAGACTCAAATAAATACTTGTTCCACCTTCAGCTTTTTTAAGGATTCGTTCGCTATCGGGTAGAACAAAGCCATTTAAACCCCTTTCGTAAATCTTCAAACCATCTCGACTACTTAAAATATCGTCATATTGAAGTTCAGTCCCTTCCAGACCTTTCCCATCTCTTCCTACAAAACCTAATACATTCGCAGCTATCATATTATATGGATAGTATCGCCTAGTAGAATCCTTAAAATGTACACATCCAGCAAGAACTCCAATTGAATCGCGAGATTCTAACTGTTCTTTTTCGAGCTGAATTCGCTCGCGAATCCTATGGTACTCTTCCATAGTTACATCATTTTTCAAAAGTAAATAGCGACGGTTGCGTGCCTTAGCTTTCTTTAACTTTTCAAGTAGAGGTAAGACTTGCAGTCGTGTGAATGTACCCAATAGCTTTAGAGTCACTTCCGGGTCCTCTACTCTCGAAGGATCACAAATTAAGTGTTTGACAGCCGCCGTGTAAGCGAGCACATTCCCATGTCGATCGAAGATTGTTCCCCGCTTTCGTACAATTCTTCTCTTTACGATATGTTGTTTTTTTGCACGTTGTATCCAGTGATCGTGATCGATCACTTGAATGTAGAACAACTTGATAGCTACTGAAAAAAAGATAGCACTACCAACCCAAAAAAATAATTGTATTTTTCTATCAAGACTACGCATCAGCCGCCTTTTCAAAAATTCTCATACGAGCTGATCGGGAAGCCGAGTTTTCTTCAATCTCACAAGCGGTAGGTCGTATAACTTTTCGCGGTTTGCATCTACCGAGACTACACTTATAGTCTCCTGGGATACCGGGGATTGGATTATCGGAGCGCTCCCATTCTCGAAAAATATTTTTGACAATTCTATCCTCTAAAGAATGAAAACTAATAACCATCATGCGTCCACTGGGACGTAAACATGGCAACAATTTTTCTAGGGCAGACCTTAAATTCTCTAATTCCTTATTCAACATTATACGAAAGGCCTGAAAACTTCTGGTTGCAACATGAATTTTCTGCTGTCGAACATAGGACTTTGGAAGACATTGCTCGATACAATTTGCCAAATCAAGAGTTGAATTCAGTTTATTTCTGTTCTCAGTTATAGCAATCGAGATTCTATGATGAAACTTTTCTTCGCCGTAATTTTTGAGGGTGTCAGATATTTCTATTTGACTCGCCGTCTCTATCCAATCTTTTAAGAGAATACCTTCCGTTGTATTCATTCGCATATCCAAAGGTCCTTCTTTGAGGAAAGAAAAACCTCTAGACGCATTTTGTAATTGATGCATAGAAGTACCCAGATCTAATAGAATAAGGTCCAATTTCTGTAAAATGCGATCCTTATAGCGAGAGACTGTAGCAAAATTTGTATGAATTAATTGAATCTTGGAAGAACCGTGAAAATCTTGTGATTTGAAATCCGCAATCACATCAGGGTCCTGGTCCAATGCTATATAAGTCTCTACCTCAGGTAAATTCTCAAGTAGATATTTAGCATGCCCCGCATGTCCAAAGGTACCGTCTAAAATAAATTTAGTGCTTGGAGGGCAGTAATCTAGAACTTCTCTGTATAAAACCGGATAATGAAAGGTCCTACTAACACTCATTATTCTGACACCCGAGAATTATCTTTTAGCTGAGCTGCAATACGACCAAGTTCGCCTCTGCGGAAAATTATGCCATCATCACCACTTAAAAATTCTTCACGGTTCAGATAAAGGCGATCTCTTGAAGTCGGAGACCTCATACCAAGTTGTTCTCGAGCAATGAATTCAATTCGTTGCAAGGAAGATAACATGACTTCTTCCTGTTGATATTTGTCAGATAATTTTTCGAGTGCTGCAATTCTTCTCTTCAAATGCTCATTACGATTTACAAGTTCTAACAATTGCATATGCTGAAAAACATATAAAAACAGAAGGGCTGAAGCAAAACTAAAAACTGCTACAAAAGAAAAGGTGATTCTGCGCTGGTTCCCCAAGAAACGCTCACGCAGGACTTGATTATGTGGTTGTTCTCGAACTGATAAACTCATGATTGAAAAATTTACTATTACAAATTTTCGCCGATTCTATCGAATTTGTCATCTTTCTTCCACAGTTCCCTGCATTAAAGGCACTTCTTTTACCAAATCGTAGCTAATAATGATCGACGATGAATTCCATTTCGATGTTCAAAAATATAGATACCCTGCCAGATACCTAAAGCAAGTTCACCCTGATAAATAGGAATATTTAAACTTGTAGACCCTAGACTAGACCGCATGTGAGCTGTTGTATCGTCGGGACCTTCTGCGGTATGACTATGCCAACTTTGATTGTCGGGTACTAACCTTTCGTAGAACGCTAACAAGTCATCTTTAGCTGATCGATCTGCATTTTCTTGAATTATTAACGAAGCTGAGGTGTGCTGGATAAACAAATTCAGCATACCCACACTAGGAAGTTTTAATTCGCGAATTTCGGTGACAAGGTCACCAGTTATCTCTAAAAGCTCTTTACCTCTCGTATTAAAATTGAGTTTAATTTGATGCATAAAAAGACCTTCCTTTTAATCTTTATTTTGATATAATCGCGCCCCTTATGAGAATTGTACCAGGTACCTTAAATGGTTTAATTGCAGCCATAATAGATATTCCTATAACTTATATGATTCTGGCAGTATCTTTTTACTTTCGTTTCTATAGTGACTTAATCATTGTGTCTAAAGGAATCCCCAGTTTCGAAAGCTACTCAAATACTTTTTGGATGATATCTTTAATGCTATTTTTCATCTTTAGCCTCTCTGGACAGTATCAACGAGGATTTCGTTTCTCTCCAGAAAATTCGTGGTACTTAAGTAGAAATATATTCATCGGTTTTTTGATAATTTCCTCATTAGCTTTTTTTTACCGGGCTCAAGATTATTCAAGGGCGACCTTTGTAATCGCCTTAGTTTTCACATTACTGCTATTAAACTTGTTTTACTTACTGAAGGACCGTGTAATTCGGTTAATAGCACCTCGTAGTTTTCAGCTCAATAACATAATGATTGTAGGCACCGATCCGCGTGCGTTGGAAATTTACGAAAATCTAAAAAATGGTGAAGAAAAATTAAATCTATCTATGATAGGTCCTTCCTCAATACACATACCTAGTAATGTCAATTATCTTGGCCCTATACGAGAATTCAATAATATAATTAAAGACTACCTTATCAATCAAGTCATTATCGCACTGCCAAATTCAAATATAAAACAAGCTATGGGTATTGTTCAGGAATGTGAAAGTCGAAATATAAAGTTTGCTGTTGTACCAGATTTATTTGAAATCGTTACACGGCAGGTGACAATTGGCGAGGTGCATGGAATACCCGTAATGACTGTAGGTAGTAATTTACCAATTTACGGAATGCAGATGAATTTCAAACATCTTTTTGATTTCGGAGCCTCACTCCTTAGTATCCTTATTCTATCCCCAATTTGCTTGCTTGTTTCTCTTCTTATTAAATTGGAAGATGGTGGGCCCATTTTTTACAGTCAAGAAAGAGTAGGAAAAGATGGAAAAATATTCAAAATGTTTAAGTTCAGATCAATGAAAGTTGATGCCGAATCGAAAAGTGGTCCGATGTGGGCGATACAGGGCGATCCGCGTTGGACTAAAATGGGTACTATACTTAGGAAAACAAGTATTGATGAACTTCCGCAACTTTGGAATGTTCTAAAAGGCGAAATGAGCCTGGTAGGCCCACGTCCTGAGCGACCCATTTTTGTTAACGAATTTAAGGAAAATATTCCTGGATACATGATTCGTCACAAAGTCCGCGGAGGCTTAACAGGGTGGAGTCAGTGTAACGGCTTAAGAGGCCAAACTAGTTTAGAAGATCGAACTACCTATGACCTTTACTATGTCGAAAATTGGTCATTTACGTTCGATGTTCGAATACTTTTTCAAACAGTATTCAAAATGGTTTTTATACAATCCGGATACTAATTAAACGGAATAACTATCTCTTCAATCGAATAGTCGGTTTAATTTTCTTCTTCTCTAATTGATCTGGACCCAAGCCAGCTTCTGATGTGCTTAGACCGATATTATCAGCTAGCAAGTTACCAGTACTATTATTCGAATCACTCGTTAAAAATTCTATAATCTTCTTATCGATTAATTCCGTTACCATTTTATCTATGCGATTTTGGCGCAGTAATACTTGCTCATCAAAACGCCCCAACTCAGCTAGCATGCCATTCTCAAGCAATGCCAAAAACTGTACACAATCTGACTGAGTAAAGTTATTGGGCGACTTCTCAATGAATAAATCAAGAACTACCATAGCAGGCGTCCTGAGATCATTATTACTGAATAACTCCGCTTTTTTTCGCAGAAGCATTTGTAACTCAGTATTATCAATCCAGGATTTCGAAACGGTCATCAAAATGTCGGCAAATCTATGAAGATCAGAGCTACCATAACAATGATTCCTAGTGATTCTATCTTTGTTATCCGTTGCATCAATTTCATGTCCCTCTTCCGTTATTTCAGAACCTGCAAAAACTGCAATCTGTTGTGAATTAGCTACTAGTTTTAACCGATTGGCCATATCTAGAACTCTAGCATTTTCTGACGGATAATAATTATAGCTTGGAATTCTTTGTAAAGAATCGATCATTAAAATAACTCTTTCGGTCTTATAACGCTCCTTAATCGAATTTAAATGAATTTCAAGCTGTTCCACAGTATCACTTTGAGACCCTGCAATTAAGTTTAGATATGACTGAAACTTTGCAAATTTTTCCAAACCTTTCCTGAGTAAATCCTTCAACTCTGGGTTACTCTTGATTTTTTTACGCTCAATTGCACTCATTGGCAGCCCAGTCTGCTGAGATAATGTTTGTTTTAAGAGTTTATCTGGAGATTCTTCAAAGGAGACATATAAAACAGGGATCTTATTATGGCAAATAATTGAAATTGCGATTTGCAGCATAAACTGAGAACGCAGGTTACTGGAGGATGTCGCTAATAAAGTTAGATGAGATTCTCGAATACCTGATATTATTCGATTTAACTCCTTGTAATCCAAAAATGGAAAACCGAGAAATTCTTTGCGACCCTCACTTTCTCGAATATCAAAATCTTTCAAGAGTCTCTTCAACGGGTTCACGATAGTCTGAATTGGATATTCCAGTTGATTACACATATGTAGCCCCCTTAGCCAAGAATATTATAGCAATCAAAAGAACTATTTAGAGTTTTCAAATAATATTCACTTGAAATACTTTTCTTAAAAAAGCATCTTAGTGGTCATGAGAATATTTTTAACCGGAATTTTGGGGCAACTTGGTTATAATCTGGCCTGTTATTTTCACCTAAACGGTCACCATATTGAGGGCTCATATCGGACTGCTTACAATCATCCCGATTTTTTGAAGAATAAACTTTATCCATTGGATTTTTCCTCTGATTTCAAGCTTATTGATCAGTTACAAAAGATTCCTCAGAATATCGATATTTTAATCCATTGCGCAGCGGCTACTAATGTTGATCAATGTGAAGAAAATATAATCGGTACTTACAATACAAACACGATAGGAACAGGAATTCTTTGTAACTGGGCCAAACAAAGAAATATACCAATGATCTATTTATCAACTGATTTTGTATTTGAAGGCAAATTGGACGGAAATAATGAGAAAACAACGCCTCAACCAAAAGGGTATTACTCAAAGTCAAAATATTTCGGTGAGATTGTTTGTTCCAGCTACAAGAATTCATCCGTCCTACGCTGGACACCGCTTTTACACTGCTTCAGATTGAAGCATCATCCTAGAAGTCTTGTTGATCTAATTATTGACTCTAGTAAAAATGGTAATCGTTTATCTCTTTTTCACGATAAAACCTTTAGCCCTGTGAGTAGCTTAGCCATTGGTCAAACCATTTTGACACATAAAGAACACCCTTTACTTCACGTTTGTAGCGCACAAAGCCTCTCTGTTTATGATTTAGCAACGATAATTTTAGATAAACTTAAACTTCCTAATATTCATTATCCGTCAAATTTTCCTATCCAAAGTAATTACTCCAATTGTCGTCCGAAACACAGTGGAATGAAAAGTCTTTATTTAATGAGTAAATCTATTGAAGATGACTTAGAGCAGTGTATCGAATTTATCAATTCACTATCATCAATAGATAGATTTAAGCTGGGATGTAGCTCACTAATCGCATAAAGCTCATGGACTACTCAATCCTTATATTAAATTTCAACGGGGCTGAACTACTTAGCTCAACAATTCCCCATACATTGGAGGTCATGAAAGATTGCCCTTTCAGTGGGGAACTGATGGTAGTGGACAATTGCAGTACTGACCATTCTTTAGATATTGCTACACAGTATACCTGTCAAGGCTTACGCTGGTTTGCCTGTAAAAAAAATCGAGTATTAATTAGTTATAATGAAGCAGCCCAAACGGCAAGAGGTCGAGTAATAATTCTTTTGAATAACGACGAGTGGATAGATCATAAGTTTATTTGTAAAGTATTAGAACAATTCAAGAAGGATACCAAGGACCTATTCTGCGTGATTCCAATGAGTCTTAATGAAAATAATTCGCAGTATCAAGGTGGTCTGATCGGACTAGAGTTCAAACACGGTCATTATTGGATTCTTCATGATTTCAAAGAAAATCAAAGGAAAGTTAGTCAGACAGTAGTAATAGGCTGTTTAGGAGCATACGATCGAAAAAAATTTATTGAAATTGGTGGATTTGAACCACTTTTATTACCATTTTATTGGGAAGACGCAGACTTATCCTATCGAGCTTCAAAGCGGGGTTGGAAGTGCAGGTATGTACCAGAAGCAATAACCTACCACAGAAACCAAGCTACAATATCTAAGTTTAATAAATCTTGGATCAATATGATTAACCGTCGTAATAAACTTCTATTTTTTTACTTAAATTGTAACGATGAGATTCACTGGTTACAGCATTTACTGAAGTTTCCAGCTTTCGCCATGAAAGAATTATTCAAAGGTAGAGTAGATTACTTTAAGGCATTAGGATGGTGTCTGATTAATTGGTCACAAATATATAATCGAAGAAAAAAAAGAAATGCTAAAAACTGTCTCCCAGATTCTGAGCTTATTTAACGATTAAATCTACCAAATACTCATTTTTTTAAGAGTGACACTTGATAAGATGTTGAAGCACTGCTGTAATGCCGAAGAACTTTAATATAAATCAATAAAAAAACGAGAAGATTATGAGCTGGGTTGATAGCTTATCAAGAATACTTTACCAAATACCGCAGAAACCTACCCGTGTTCAAATGGAAGTCAATAATGCTTGCAATCTTGACTGTGTAATGTGTCCAAGGCATGAACTGCCTATTGAATTGGAAGAAATGGACACCAAAGTCTTTAAGGCAAGTATAGACACCCTATGTAAATTTGGAATAAAGCATTTAGATATCGGTGGCTGGGGCGAAGTTACTTTCCATAAAGATTTTTTAGAAATTATACGATACGCAGCTGGTAAAGGATTTCAAATATCCATGACAACTAATGGCTTACTACTAAAGAAAGAGCGTCTCCAGGTACTCTTGGATGAAGGCGTAAAGAACTTGACCTTCAGCATTGACTCATTAGAGAGGAGAAAAGGAGACTTTTCGGGTCATATCAACTCACCAAGCATCAAAAATCTTGAAAGGATTTTAAGCTACAAATCAGAGTACGATCTCAATATCAAAGTTAATACTCTAGTTCAAAAATCTAACCGACATGAAGCTCTTGAATTACTTGATTTCATGAGTGATCTTGGAGTCGACATGGTAGTCCTATTCGGACCTAACATTGCCCGTGATAATGAAGAATTAAGAGTTCCATATAGCACAGAATATAAGCTTTATTCATATATTGAAGAGCAAGCAATTTCCAAAAGATGGAAATGTATAGTAACAACTCCCCTGGGCAGATATAGAGCTGGGCTTAGAAAATATTATTTTCAGCAGGGCTCAAAATGCCCACAGACTTGGGAGAGTATGTATCTAAATCGTCACGGTCAAGTAACACCATGCACTTTACTACCTGATTTAGTAATCGCAGAACTCAACGAATATGAATCATTACAGGAATTATGGAATAGTGAAAAATTTAAAGATTTTCGTAGAAATCAAGAAGTGATCTGCAACGGTTGTGACGCTCTAAAATTCGAGCCACATAATGCGGGGACTTGCTCATGATTGACTTTGGTAATGCTCGCCTTCTAATTCTATCGCCTCATCCTGACGACGAAACATTGGGCTGTGGTGGTCTTATTCGTCGAATAAAAAAAGCTGGGGGCGAAGTTTACGTGATGATCTTCACCTATGGCGACGAAGCGCAGTATGGGGGTTTTTCTGAGAAAAATACCCGTCTTACTGAATTGGAAAACGTTATGAGTTTTCTTGAAGTGGATGATTTCGAGGTACTTCTAGCGGGTGAAAAATATCATCTTATGTTAGATCAAATACCAGAGAAAATATTACTGGATAAGATTGAAAAGGAATCTAAGCTAAGTCTAAATCATCTGAAACCAAATATTGTGGCACTTCCAGCTGGCGGATCCTATAATGTTGATCATGTAGCCACATACAAAGCGGGGTTTACAGCTTTAAGACCGCGTCCACATAATCTTAAGGCTTACTGCCCTCTAGTGTTGACTTACGATGATTTGTGCTTTTGGAGTCACGAAAAATTATCTGGTAACCTATTTATTAATATTGAAGATGAAATTCAAGATAAACTACAAGCACTATCACTATATAAATCTCAAATGCGTGAAGATCCCCATGAGCGTAGCATCAAAAACATCGACAATTACCACAGTATTCTGGGACGAAGTCAAGGTATAAAGTATGCAGAGCAGTTTGTAATAAATCGCTTTTTCTTATGATCAAATAATTTTACAGTTGATCATATAGCGGCAGTAACTTTTTGCAAAAATGGTAGTTCCTGTGCGTCTTGCTTTGCTTTCTCATAATTTTCCATATGACCTATATCCAACCAGTAATCTTCTATGAGGAAACGTCCAAGCTTTCCACGTTTTAGAACTAGTTGCAACAAATCTGTCATTTGAAAGCTCTGACCATCAGGTATCCAATCTAAAATATGTGGAGACAAACAATAGATACCAGCAACTACTTCAGTTTGAATACAGGGCTTTTCTTTGACACTAATTATTGAGTCTCCATTGGAATCAACAACCCCATAACTCATAGGAAGATCAATGATTTTAGTACCAACCAGCATGTCAAATTTACGATCCTTGAAAGTTTTATAGAATTTAGAAAAATTCAAATTCGTTAGAATATCTCCATTTACGACAATAAATGGCTCTGAAAGCCTTTCCTTGATAAGAGCTAAGGGTCCTGCAGTACCCAGCTGGCTAGATTCTTTACTGAAACTAATTTTGAGATTCTCTGGAGGCTTCTCTTCGAAATGCGACTCGAAATACTCGCTCATATAGTTGATGCACATTATAACTTCAGTAACACCAGCTTTTGCCAAATTCATCAAGCCTACTTCAACGACATTTCGATCACCAAGAGGTAAAAGAGGCTTGGGAATAATTGAAGTTAGAGGTCTTAACCTTAAACCAAGCCCACCAGCCATAACTACTGCTTTCAAAATTCTACCTTCCTCACTATTTTTACCAAAACTATTCAATTATATCGGCAAATCATTAAGTATTCTCTAAATGTTTTAAGCTTTGCACGCAAATTATAGATTTAATCTTGTCCGACGGAAATTCTATCCAAATTTGATAATCTGAGTTGCTGTTCAATTGGCATCTCATAGACCGTTTTGGATCCTATACCTTGACCTTGATGATTCAAACATAGGCCACCAAGTTGTGACTTAAAACTTTCTTCAAAACTGTAACTCAAATGATTTTCGAATTTCAAATTAGGAGTCCTAGGGTATCCATCTCCCTGAACTCGCTCTGAAACCATACAGGGATTAAAATCCACCTTATCTTTGAAATACTCTAGCATTGCGATACTTTGTCGAGAGTCTTTTGGAATGTTAACTCTTATCCCTAAACACGGTTTTTGATTGCGTGAAAATTGTTCATACGCAGAAACCCAATTCTGATAGAACAGCTTACTTTCAAAGTATTCATAATTAAGATAATCAATATTCTCAGGTAAGCCTAATTCCAAATAATCAACTCGATTGAATAATGATTTGATTAATAGATTAGGAGACTCAGCTGATATTTTTACTGCAAGAAATAAATTTCGACTAACAGCATCTATTAAATTTAACAATTCTTCAGAACAACTATTATTATGAAAATTCAATATAATAGTGACACGCCCATAGCGCTCTGCTTGCCTACAAATTTCAATAAGATGATCACAAGACAACCAATTAGAATGATCCCCAGTTAATATAATTTCCAAAAAATTTAACCATTTTGACTGATGTAAGAAATAGTTCCTCTCGAAAAAATGAAGCATTTTAGAATTTAGCTCCAGAGTGAGAGCTTCCTCTGGGTACTTATTACAATATTTCTGTAGAAAATCAAAATACCTTTTACTCCAAAGTCCCATTGGCATTTTTAATCTTGACTGAAATGCTTCAATACGTGGGCCATGATCGCTAATAGTTTGCTCCAAATGTTGGTGATCTTCAAAATCTGCTAAAAGGGCCATATTTTTATAATTTGTAGAATAAACAGTATTTAAATATGTCGAATCAACCAGATACCCACATCTTCCAAAATCATTTTGTAAAGCAGCGCGATGTCCTGATTTATAAGAATCCAAAGCTTTACTCATATGTTCTTTTCTAACAAAACCTCCTGTAATATTTAAAACAAAGTACGTTGCTGGATTTAAGGCTTCCTGAAGCCAATAAACCCACGCCAAAATAATTTCAGCCTTGTCTCTATTTTCAAGGTTCCAAGCCCACGGATACCAAATTCTAGGCCATTTGTATAATTCTTTTGGAACAAGCCGAAAATCAACACCCTGTTCACTACAAATTTTTGAATAGGCTACATTAAATGATTCGTCTTCATGCAAAACAATTACACGATCAAAAAAATTCCACTCCACAATTTTACGAATCAATTTGCGAGTCCAACACTCACCCTCTGAATCTAAATCTAAAAGTGCATAATCGACTTGATTATCAATGTTAACCCAACTTTGGTTCGCAATAATAACCGCAATGAGATCATTTCTTTCAGAATACATCTCAAATCCTTATTTTATCGAAACCCGACTGCTCAATATAATCTTCAAAACTTATATTAAAACAGCTACCACCTTTTTGATATTGACCTTTGGAGTCTATGCACAGAGTCTTAGAGTCAAAATCTAAATCATAATCATTTGTCGATTTGGGTATGATTCGTAAAAATTCTATATGAGGTTTTTGTAGTCCTGGTCTTGAATCTGAAGTATCAAAAAAAGGATTAATAGATTGCCTCTCCCTAAAAAATATAATAGCTTGACAAGCCTCACTAACATCATCTGGCATATAGTAAGTCACTCCAACTGCCATTTTCTGATACTTTTGAGATATCAGTAAAGATCTCATAAAATTCTGAAAAATTAAATTGGCATCGTCTTCAGGAAATCGCTTTGCATGAAACTCGGGGGAATGCGCCAATAATTCAAAATTTATAACATCACTATACTCAAAGACTTGATCGTAATATGTACCAACTTGATTGCCATTAATAGAAACATATAAATGTAAATCAGCAAGCTTTAATTTTCTTACTATCTCACCACCAGCGGGATGTTTATCTAGGTTTTTCAACTCTATGGTCAGCCTGCCGAAGGGCTTGCAATTTTCTATCAATTGTTCTATGAGGTGACCATCCATATAACCTTTACTATCACTACAATTGAGCTGTACATGCATTAGATCTGAATCTAATTTATTTTTAGAAAAGTATTCTAAAAAACTCGCCAGAATGTCCGAACTATTCTCCTCTTTCTTTGAAACATAGTAATCATGAAATAATTTCCATCGTTTTCTAGAATTAATATCCCACTTTTTGGAAGACATCGTGATAAGTGAGCGATTGGTTATCTCGTTGCAGTAATTATAAAGATGACCATAATCCAAAGCCTTAGGATGTTTTAACTGTAAACCATCAAATTGTTCTTCAGAAACGCAGCTTTGCACGAAGCTAAAATCTAAAAGTCTACCTTCAAGACCTAATGGCCCTACAATTGTGTAACAATGTCCGGGCTGATCCCCAAATTTCTCATGAATTCTATCCAACTGGTCAAAATTAACGTGACCTCTCACGATGGAATCTACAAAAAATACACCTTTACCATATTGATACATTATCTGATAGATCCAGCTCGCTATATACTCTTGTTGCCCGAGATCAATGTTATAGATTTTGGCATCAGACATACCCAAAGGACGATGATTCTTGTGTGACATTAACTTCACAACCACTCTTTCACTCTCGTACTTCTCTAATTTTTTGGCAAGTTCCAAAGAGTCTGCTAATAAAAAGATTTTATTAACTCTTTCACTGGCAATCCATCGATCCAAAATAATTTGAAGATAACTTGTTTCAGCAATGTCATCGAATACCCATGAATTTAAGGGGTCGCCCTTCAAATACGGCTGATTACAGAATAAAATTAAATTCAAAGGACTCATAAATACTCATTACTATAAAGCTTTAAGAAATTGCCAGTTACTAACATTTGGAGACAACTTCGTAGTGAAATTCTTTTACAAATTGTTCTATCTTAAAATCTATACCGAAAGTCTTAAAAAACTTTAATTCAATCATTTCCTCGATAAGTAATCTGGCAGAGGAAGTATCCAAACATATAAAATGATTCTCAATACCTAACCTCTCCATCCTTTTGGATAGGTAGATTAAACTCAACAAATCACATGATCCCATGCAGAGATAAGGGTCAGCACCATAAATTACTTTATTACTCATCATAGGTGTCTTCGAATACTCAAATTTTTATCTATCTGTTTTGATTTAGGATAATCATCACATAAGAACTTTTTGTTATTCATAGAACACAGATAAAATACTTTTGCTCTAAATCCTAGTCCTTTAAGTCCTAATAGAAGAGTATATCCAAGAAAACATAAGCCCAAGATCGAAACTTCTTTATACTTGAGCAATCTCTCTTTGAGATTTAACTTCACAACTTCTCTCCAAAGTTTTCAATGACACGGCTAATATATTTAACATCATCGACAGTTAAACCTGGATCCATAGGCAATG
>JAYZAC010000011.1:0-11474 GCA_036339875.1 bacterium
TTAACCTGTTTTGAGTAGGTGTGGCCAAGAATTTTATGATCTAATTTATGTTTTATCGGTAAGTCTTTTTGCTTATATGTGTTTACCTTAGACTCTAATGGTATAAGTAAATTTTTAAGTATTCGTAAGTCACGCTCTCTATTTGTGATTTCTATAGCATTACGAAGAAATTGAATATGTGGAACTTTTAATAATCCGTCTAGAGATCTAATTATTCTAAATTTAAGATCTTCGTTTTCTACATTATTAAACCAAATTAGTAGTTGAGGTACGGCGTCTGGCATTTTCCATTTATAAGCCTCTGAAATTTCTTTTATCAGTACTTTATCATTTTCAAATCTTTCGACTATTTCACATAACCATTGTTTGTGTATCTTAGGTATTTCTCGCGATGCTTCGAAATACATGCTCAAGAAATGGCGTTGAGCTACACTTCCTTGATAGGATTCAATAAGTCTTTTCCATTGGGAATTTAACAACTCAAAATCATCTTGATAAAGTCCTATAAAACCCCAGCGAAATAAATCAAAGGTATTATTATTAAGTAAAGTTAAATAATTTTGCTGACAGGCGTTAGGCTTTAATTCGACTAAAAGTTCTAATAATTGACCTTTTAAATTTTCACTCAATTTGCTCCTAGAACCGAAAACTCTAGGTATTATGAAATCAACGACTTCCTGACTCTGAACCTCATTCCAATTTTTTAGATCGCTCTTGTATTGATTAATTAACCTAGCTAAGTCATCAACTGATTCTTGCTTAAGTGCACTATATAAATTATTTGCCGCCGTATTATCTAAATCTTCGTTTAACTTCGGCTCAAGCAAGTTAGGCATGGCTTTTATCGATTGCACAATTTCCTTTGCCAGCTCGCTTACAACTCGATCTTCATCTTGAATAAATATCTCAATATGCGATAAATACTTTTTATTAAATAAAGACATCAGACGTAATAGATTTCGCTTGATTAAGTTATCAGACGAAAAATTTAAGCAATAAAATAATAGCGGAATAAAAGCTTCCTGCTTTTCTCTGATAGCATTCTCGCTCAATGCTTTAATGGAGTTCAAATCCTTAGATTTAAGAGCATCAAGTATTTTTATCGAATTCACTTTGGTGGTTCCCAAGGTTTAATCTCACCCTCTCGGTATGTTTTTGAGAATCCAGCTTCAAAAGTACCTGATCTCTTCAACTTTTCAAATTCTTCGGGCTCCAGCTGTATTACTTCATAACATCTAGGTGAGCAAACCGATTTCTTGGAATCGGAACACGACCGACATTGAATAAAGAGTTTATGACATAAATCATTAGCACAATTGATATGTCTGTCACTCGGTATGCCACAACTAGAACATTTACTTAATACATCCGAGGTTACTCTTTCCCCTAATCGTCCATCAAAGACAAAATTTACACCTTTGTACTTACTTTCCTCGCCCGATTCTTTGACCTCATGTGCATACTGAATGATTCCCCCGTGTAATTGGTTCACATCTTTAAAACCTTTATGTTTAAGGTATGCACTAGCTTTCTCACAACGAATTCCACCGGTACAATATAGAAGAATTTTCTGATCTTCTTTTCCCTTTAGATGTTCCTCTACAATTGGTAAGGCATCTCTAAATGTCTCACTCTTTGGTAGATAGGCACCTTCAAAATGACCAACTTCTGTCTCGTAATGGTTGCGCATATCTATGAGTGCAACATCTGGAGAACCAACTAGCTTGTGAAATTCCATTGCATCTAGATGTTCACCCACATCTCTTACATCAAAATTCTCGTCGTTAAGACCATCCGCTAATATTTTAGATCTTACTTTAATTTTCAATTTTAGAAACGAGTGCTCTGGTTCCTCTAGTGCTATTTTAAGCGGCATGGACTTATAATGCTCGCGCCGATCTAGATAAGATTTAAAGTCATTTAAGAGCTGTGCGGGGATACTAACTTGAGCATTGATGCCTTCACTCGCTATGTATATTCTACCCAGCACTCCTAGCGCATTGAAGTCTTCATAAAGTAGTTGACGTTCCTTAAACGGGTCTGTTAAACGGAAATACCTGTAGAAACTAAGAGTAAGTCTAGCAAAAGGCTCGGCTTTGATCTTGCTCTCAAGATCTTCCTTAGAAAATATATTATACAATCGCTTCGGTGAGTTCATTGCATGAGCATTATAACCCACGTGGTCAATAGCATCTCCGATCGGTCAATAATGTTTCTGATAGTATAATTACAAAATGTCTCTCATGGCAGTCTATCCTGTTTACCCTCCGTCCTGGAGGTAAGCTAAAACTTGAGTCAAGATTCAGAATTTTTTTCATCGCTGCTTTGACTGATAGCAAGCGTGCGAGAACACACTCTGTTTCCAGCTCTATTTTCACTGGGGTTGTCGTATGGGCAGTTGCGGCATCCAAAATTGCAACAATAGCCCCTGGCTAATAAAAAATCCCGGCTCAAAGGTTCCATACAATCATTATACTTGGGGATACACAACTCTTTTCCAAATTGTTCCGATCCGGTCATCATTATTAAAATCAGATCCAAAACGGACCGATCACGTCTGTAACTACAAATAATTGCGGATTATATCGCGCTTGTCATGACCTGCCAATACATGAAATCGACGAAGTGACCTTAGGGTGTCAGGAGCAAAATTACCCAAAGGGATATATATTATTCGTTTTGACATACGCTCTGCTAAGCGCTTAAAAACTCCTCTAGGAGGCTTTGGAGCTACATATACTATATGCTTTTCGCGGCTATATTCCAGTGCAGCCACAAGTAGTGTTTCATGCTTGTGTGGTATTGCCACGTAATCTGGGTCTGACCAAACATCGAACATGCGACCTGGTGGGTAACTCATAACAAATCCACCGTAGACACTACGCCCTATTCCCGGACCTACCAATTGATCTTCATAATTACTGGCATAGAAAGCTAGATCAGATTCTTGATCATGTTCACCCAACCATGTAAGTCTATAATCATATTCAGTATTATCAAGATCTTCATCGAAAATCATAACTACCGATCCAACAGCACTATCAAAATTACGTCTCTCGCGGACATATATTTGATCATCTTGTACATTTCTAATAGTTTCTTTGAAGTCAATTCCATCTAGAAGGCTGCATGAGAATGGTTGTACTCGGCAGTGTTCTTCGGATAATACTTTTGCACCTTTTTGCTTTAATGTATCACCAAATTTTTCGATGATCACATCCTCAACTGGGTAGGAGCATAGTCCCCCAGTTTCAAAGTCTTTCTGCCAATCACCTGGTGTTTGTTCCTTTGGTCTCAAACGTTTTGGAAGACCCTGCCAATTTTGTTTAGGGGAATCTATGCGCCGACGAAAACTAATTTTTTGAGTACCGAGCCAGATCTGACCAGGCTCGACCTTCACTGCCATTAATTCTGGTTTTTCTGTTTGGAATAGATACCAGGTTCCTAATTCCCACAGATGATAAGACAAATCGTCATCAACAATACCCCGTGCTGCATGTAAAATCTGAAAAAAACCTGGTATTAATTGCTTCTCAACAATACAACGTTTCGCTAAAAACTGCCTAATCGAACGCCACTGCCATGCTTTAACCTCTAACTTTGTTTTATGTTCATATTTGCATGCTGAAATCCTAAATAAAAAAGAAGTCGCTTGGCGTCGATCGAGAACGTTGAATTTCTTATCTCTTACACAGTCAGGTAACTTATGATTTATTTCTCTGAAATGTTCAATAAGTTGTTCTTTTTCTGATTTCACAGGTTTAGGCTTGGGGCGCTTTACTTCTTCAAAAAGATTAAGCATTTTTCTTATTGAATCTATCGTAAATTGTTGGGACTCTTGTTCTATTTCATCCTCTACAACAGTTGTCTTTTCTAGTGAATTTTTAACCCCAGGAAATTGAATCAAATTTGATTTACTTGATTGTGTTTTAATCACATTCTGATCGGATACTTCTTTATTCAAACTAAAGAAGCTATCGAAATATACCTCGGGCTGGAAACCACGTCGTATACATCTCCAAATTTCATAAGCGCTACTGATAAATCCAATCTCAGCCAGACAAGAGCGCGATGAATCCGCATGGAGGTGAAATACTTTGGCATTTTGACGCCTGAAAAAACCCAATGGAATTATTTGTTCAGTTTGTAAAAAATTTAATATCCCTTTGTAATGTGATGCACCACAAACAACGGCTATTTTTGAGTCAGGAAACTTCGTCTGAAGTTGTTGAATTTTATAAGCCATGTATTTTTCGCGTCGGATGTGAATATCGTCAGTATGAACGAGCGAATCTACATATTCATTTATATATTGCATGGGGTCCATACCACCCAGCGCATAGGTGTCTGGAATATTTTCTAGCTCTGTAGGCATTTGCTCTACATCCAAATCAATAAAATGTAGAGGTATTTTTAACTCTCGAGCGCAGCGAGCTGCTTCTACCATTGGATCGCATGGCTCAATGGGTAAATATACTTGATCCGATTTCCTATCAGGATATAAAATTACACTCAGTAAAGGTAGACGCTTTACTGCTTGGCAAAATCCTTGCTTAACGCTTTGAGGCAGTTCAAGACAAATTATATCTGGCTCTAGTTTATCAATACAATCGTAGGTAAAGGCGGCAAACTCCATCCGATAATGAAATACCGGTATTAGAGTAACGTTTTGCCACGAAGGAAGCCGAGAATCCATCAGAAGAATTCAGTCCTAATCAGAAGAGCCTGATTTGATAATCATTTCTGTACTGCGTTCAAACGCTTCGCGGTAATCCAACAAGCCGTTTTGAACCAATTTAAAAGCATATCTAGAAATATTAATTCCGTCTCTTACAGTCACAAGTTCATCACGTTTATGAGCAGCCTGCAAGAACTCTACTACGTAATTGAGAAGTTCATCGGGTACAAAAGGTACAATATGTTTTAGAATTTGCCTTTCTTCATTTTCGCTAGGGAAATCGATAAAGACACCGGGCTGAATTCTAGAAAAAATATACTCAGGAATTTCATAAGTAGACGAATCTTCATTCATAGTGGTGCAAAATCTAAACTGTCGATGAGCTTTTACCGTTACACCCGCCACTACTGACTCCACATAGCGACGATGATCAAGCAATGGTGCTAATGAAGCCCAAGCCTTTTCACTCATACGATTGCCCTCATCCAGAATACAAACACCGCCTTTAATCATTGCGGTGACCAATGAGCTAGCCACATATTTAATTTTTTGATTTTCATCAATAACTGGAGTAATAATTAAGTCCTCAGGTCTTGTATCCATAGTAGCTTGAAAAAGATAAACTTCGAGACCCAATTTCTGTGCTACCGCGCAAGCAAGCGTCGTCTTACCAACGCCGGGCTTACCCACAAGTCGCGGGTTCATAGGAAAATCGTCGATTTCACCACTTGTATACCAAGCTGCTTTGAGCTGACTAGATACTTCGTCCTGTCCAACCCAGCTACTGAAAGATGTCATTGGATTGGCTAACTGTACTTCTACTGATTCTATTTTTACTTTTTCCATGAAAGTGCTACTCCATACAAATTTTTTTACGCAAGCTAGATTTCAATGAATTATCAGCAAAACTCGCATCCACCGCTGCAAGTAATAAAGATCTAATAAATTTGTTTTGATCATGATTCGATGATCCACTACATACCTTACTCACAATATCTATTTCTCTCCAGAAATTTGTACCGAAATATACCGGATCATCACTGCCTACTACAAATTTAACATTGCTAGCACAGAGTTCCTTAAGCGGATGCTTTGTCATATTCGATACTGAGCCAGTCATTAGGTTACTGGTAGGACACACTTCAAGAACTACATTCTCATCGATAATTTTTGCAATATGCTTCTGAAAACCATGAATACCATGACCAATACGGTCCACTCCTAACTCTAAAGCCGCTCCAATCTCTGCACTGGCAACTTCAACAGGTAGATGCTCACCAGCATGCGCTACAAGTCCAAAACCCATTTCACGAATTTTTATAAAATTAGATTTAAAATCCAAAAGTGATTTTGAATCATTCCCACCACCCAGACCGATAGCTACGTATTCAGTAAGTTCTTCTTTAATAGAGCGAATACAGTTTACTTGAAAATCTTGAATATCCTTGGGGTAATTACGTACTAAATCAAGAATCAACTTTATTGTTAATCTTTCTGAGAATGACTGATTCCATGATTTACAGGCAAGTTGCCAAGCTTTCACGATGCCAATATAAAAATCAGGGTAACTAATAAGATCTTTACCATAGCTCATAAAACAGCCATCGATTGGTGATACGTGAAGCTCTGCGTATGCAATCCCTTGATTTGTAAGAGATTCTGCCACGACAGGTAAAATTTCAATAGGGCCTGGGTGAACCTTTAAATCATTGCATTGTTCAATATTATTATAGTTGTTCGGATTCGAGAAAAGTAGTTTTTGATTCTGACACCAATGCTTAACAAAATCTTTAAAGTTAGAATAATTGAATTCTGCGTCAAATTGCTCTCGAGTTAGGTTCTTATCAAAATCAGTACGCTTCATCCATAAAAAATCTTTTGGTATTGACCCTTCTGCATGTAAATGCAACTCAATCCCTGAGGTGTTTTGAATAAAGCTTTGAGTATTCTGCATAATTAGTATTTTTGAATAGTCTGATCAATTTTCTCAGACCAATCTAAAATACCTCCGCGCAAATTATATACCCGATCAAATCCAAGTGACAGTAATTGCTTACAAACCTTTAATGAACGTTCACCAGAGCGACACATTACTATAAGCTCCTGATCTTTTGGAATTTCTGCAGTACGTAAGCTTATTTCATTCAAAGGAATATGAATCACATCAGAAAGGCTTGCTATCTGTAATTCATAATCTTCTCTCACATCTAATACAACTGGGGAATTACCCGATTGTCTAGCTGCATATAACTGATCTACATCCCACTCTGCAATTTTGAAGCTTTGTGATGGATTAGCTTGGTCGTTAGAAATAGAGCGAATTGATTTTATTTCTGGATTATCTCCACAAAGCTTACAAGTAGATTTAGACTTTATCTTCATCTTTCTAAAGCTTGCAGATAATGCGTCATAAAGTAGTAAATGCTCACTACAAACGTCTCCAATTCCAAGAATAATTTTTATAGTTTCCATTGCTTGAAGTGTACCCATAATTCCTGGTAAAACACCAAGAACACCTGCTTGAGCACAATTCGGAATTAAATCACCCGTGGGTGGTACTGGATATAAGCATCTATAACAAGGGCCACCACGATAATTAAACACAGCTAGTTGACCTTCAAATTTATAGATTGCAGCACTTACATATGGTCTATCTTCAAGAACACAAGCATCGTTTAATAGATAGCGCGTTGTAAAATTATCACTACCATCAACCACAATGTCATAGGACGCTACCAATTCTTGTGCATTTTCCGAATTTAAGCGTACTTCATGAGATACCAACTTTATATCAGAATTCAATTGAGAAAGTCTTGATACGGCGCTATCGACCTTAGAGCTACCCACAGAGGCTTCGGAGTGTAAAACTTGGCGCTGTAAATTAGAAAAATCTACAAGATCAAATTCGACCAAACCTAGGGTTCCTACTCCAGCGGCGGTAAGATACTGAGCAACTGGGCATCCCAAGCCACCTAAGCCTACTAATAGTACTCTAGCTGCTTTAAGTTTTAACTGACCTTTTTCACCTACCTCATCAAGAGAAAGGTGGCGGGCGTATCTTAAATAGTCTTTCTGACTAAGCATTATTGGATTATATCAAGAATCACAAGTCCCAGCTGCACAACAATCTTTTTCAGATTCTTGCATATGACGATTCATCACCTGAGCAATGATATTAGCCAAGCAGTCACGCACGGCCACCAACTCGCTAACCTTATTAACATCAATGCCCGTACTTTCAAATAAGTCTGATAATAAAAGTTTTAGATCTGGTCTTCTGACTTCCATTTCACAAGGAATATAACCAACTTCTACACAAGCGTTTGTTAATTCAAGCAGCATAGTTTCATGTGAATACTCACCATATTTAAAGCTACTATAATGTATTACTTCGCCCTTATCTTTATTAATCACCAAAAATAATTGCGGATAATACCCACCCACAGGCCCATCAGACACTGCAAAAGGATAATAACAAACATGAATCTCCCAAATAGTGCCTTGGATTTCTAATTGCTCGACAGCTTTTTTGAGATTATTTTCAACAGGTAGCTTTAACTGAGCGGCAGGGTCGGGAAGCTTACTATTTCTATCAACTCGATAAGTTTCCCAACTTTCTAGTTGAACATCTTTCTCGGGTAGAATAAGCGTTTCTGGGCCTACTAGAGAATAATCTGTCTGTTCCGTTTGAAGTAAAAAATCAGCTAGTTTTGACAGAATAACAGCTGCCGTATTTAATTCCTCTTCGTTACATATATCAGCAGGAATACCCGGCTGCATTCGCATAGGAATGATGTGCATACCTTCCTCGTATTCTGAATCTTCTACTGAGTTGATAAACTCCTGATGTGCCTCTGAAAATATCTCTTCTTCATCCAAGGTAACTAGAATTGTATCTTGAACAGTAGCCATTTCTGGATCAGGTCTTTGATCGTCCTTTTTACGAATGTATTCGTATGAATACAATCCTGCTGCTCCTCTGTACATTGATACGCCGTAAAGTTCTTCGTCTTTACCCATCAGACTGCACCAGTAGGTTTGATTATCCGCAGGATTATCTATACCGATTAGGAATGATTCATCGACGCGATGCCATAACTCATTGTCAGCAATGCGCTCAAATTGATTTACTAACTTTTTATAATTCTGCATATTCAAACCTGTGCCTTCTCAAAATCATTTTGAATCTAATCAATAATACAATTTAACAAGTCTTGAAAGCTATCTTTCCACCACTGCGAACGAGATTCATAAACTTGAGAATATCTTAACGAATTGTACAATTCAATCAGCTCATACTTCAATTTGATCGGTCCATAGGACGCAATACAATCAAAGTACTCACTACTTAATTCATCATTGAGAATGATGGAACGAAGATGCCCATGTACTTCAGGAGCATGAATTCTTAAAAGACCTTGAACCGCATTAGAGGAAATTATCTCATCCATATCGTCAATCAACCACACTAGGGCCTCATTGACTGATTTTACAAATAGTTTCTCTAATGGTAAACCTGCCAATGCCTTACTAACTGAAGTTCTTACCATTGTGGATTGATCCTGATGAAGTAAGACTAGTAAATCGATTGAATCGTTATCTTTCAATAGCTCTAAAACTCCTACTAAAGTACGTCGTACCTCATCGCTATCTGAGTCTAAGAGACCTTTTAATCGTAAAGCTATGCCATTGTTATAAGCACCTAAGTTCTCACCTAGAGATTTTAAACCTTCGATAATAAGTTGTTCGTGAGTGGCATGACTTAAGTATTCAAGCATAATGAAAATTGAATCCTCTGGTATAGGTTTCTGCCAGTATTCGTTGTCTGTCATGGTAGATGATTCTGATTCAATATCAGTCTCGAGTGGATACCCAAAGAGCTTTGCCGCTTTCTTAAAAACATCACTTTGCTCTGAACACATAAATTATCTCAATCTATATGCTTTGGAACATATTAGTTCTGTGGCCAAAGCTGTAACCAAGCACCATACAAGTCAATGCGTCCACATTCAGAGGCCCACTCTGGCTTATCTAAAGCCGATTTACAGAAACTATCTAGTACCTTCGAATGCGCTAGATCAGATTGTTCTTTACTATCTATGCTCGCTCCAGAGTCAATCATGTGGGCCTTTTGAAAACCTAAAAACCATGCATATGTACCGGATGCAATACCCGACGCCATACTAGTTCCACTCATGTCATCAAATCCGCCCCCAGGTACCGTGCTAAAGATTTTGCTGCCTGGATATAATAGTTTGACGCTTGACTTCCCATAATTACTGTAATCAGCCAGTCGTCCGCGAACCGTAGTTGCACCGATACCCGTGACTCCAGGATAAATCAATGGAATTTGAGGATATTCGTCAGTATCAAATGAACTATTTCCTGAGCTCGATAGTACCTTAGCTCCAGTTTTATTAAGTATTCTAAATGCATCTTCAAGCCCCAAAGATTTAGAACCGCCGCCCCAACTGCAGTTAACCACTTCTACTCCTGTTTGCGAGAGATAGATGATTGCCCTAGCTAGGTCAATACTGTTGCCGAGTCCTTTTTTATTGAAAACCTTAGCAACAATAATTTCAGCATTATCGGCAACTCCAAATAAATCGCCCGTATCTGCATTGTATCCAGCTATAACACCAGTAACATGCGTACCATGGCCATTCTCGTCATCAGGTTCGTTATCTTCGTTGACGAAATCGTAACCGTAGATATCGTCTACTAAACCATTTTTATCATCGTCGATACCATTGTTAGCTACCTCATTTGGGTTCTTCCAAAAAGCAACAGGCTTATAAGGATGTGACATATCAAAACCAGTGTCTACTACCCCAACCCTAACCTTTTCTGGAGTAATATTTGAAGTCTCAGCTAAGTCTCTTGCTTCATCTAGCTTCATGGCTTTAATCCACCATCGATCTTGTGGCTCTCGCTGACCACCCTCCCAAGCTTTCATAGGATCAATATTAAAAACTTTCGATTCCTCGCTAGCAATGATGCCATTTACCTCGATCATTGGTTCGATTTGAGGTTTGATAGATAAGTATAATTCTCGGCCTCGAGATACCTCAACTTTTCCTAGTAGATTGTAGTGCTTTGGTGGCGCTTGCTTAGTCCAAACAAAACTACGAGCATCAGCATTGTTGGCTTGATTATTTAAGCGAGACTCCCATTCAGGTATTTCTGGTAAAAGTCCCCTATCGCCGTTATCAGGTCCAAAAAATAAAAATTTTCCACCGTTGCCGGTATGAGCGGCTCCCACACCAGCAAATTTTCCCGGCAGATTGTATATAGGTACTCTTACATACTTACGACCAAAGCCATGATAGGCTCCCCAATAGCCTACGATAAACCAACTACCGTCTTCGGCATAGCTAAGTCCACACAGTTGTTTTTCTTCACATGGAGTGGCTGGTATTTGTATTCTTTCCCAACTTAAATCGTCTGCTACCCTTATTTCAAAAGTACCAAAAGAATCAGCTGCTAGAATTCCTTGAGTTCCACCAGCGATTTGCCAATGACTGTCAAAACCGTACGTAAGACGATCCACCTTCAATAGATCTCCATCATTGCTATAAAAGTTGGTTCTACCGGTATCATCCATAGCAGCAAGATAGCCACCAACACGAACAAATCTAATTTGATCTCCGCTGAGACCGGCCTTGTCCCCGTAATGGCCGGTCTCAGCAAAGAACATTCTTGCTTTGGTATCAAATATGCGTAGCGCATTGTTGTTATCAACTGCACAGCGAAGCGTAACACCTGGTTCAAAAACCTTCTTATCAAAGGTGCCCAC
>JAYZAC010000012.1:0-5426 GCA_036339875.1 bacterium
TCGAAGTTTAATTTTAGATCGTAAAAGGCCAGATGTTTTGAATATAACAGCCCAAAGTCCTACTATATTTCCAGATAGTGATGGTCGTATTCTGAAAAAACAGATGCGCGTTCATATTAAATTCAGTGAGTCAATAGATTCCGCATTTGTGCCAGATTTAATGTTCATTCCGGCTAATAAAAAGTATTTCAATTCATTGAATCAAGAAATTATTGAAACTTATCCGCCCATTGAATTACAAATCATAAATATTGAATCAGATCAATTGACTGCTATGCTTAGCCTAGAGCCAGAAGATAACTCTGCTGATTACAATGGTATTGGTCGAATCGTCGGGAGCAATTATAGGGATTTAGCGGGTTTAGTTGGTAAACCTTTCGAGTTAGATTTTGAATTAGATCTTGGTCCCTATTTTGATTTAAGAGTTTTCTCAAATCCAATATTGGAGAGAGAATTAGTTTTCATACTCAAGGGATTGCATCATAAAGGTGGATCAGTCGAATCTGTATCTGAAACACCTTATGTTCTTGTAAGACAGTTGAAAAGTCCTGGAGATGAATCGGAGGATGATAGAGTTCATACCGTGAATTTAAATCGTCTAAGTCAAAGTACCTTTCAAGGT
Source organism: bacterium (assembly GCA_036339875.1). Taxonomy (GTDB): domain Bacteria; phylum Muiribacteriota; class UBA6191; order UBA6191; family UBA6191; genus JAYZAC01. The sequence goes on from JAYZAC010000012.1 coordinate 623, forward strand.
ACGTATCCTATTGATTTAGAGCTTTCAGGGAGTATGAGATTTGAAATTACAGGTTCGGATTTAGAGGGTAATAAAACTACTAGAATGATTCCCTTTCAAGTGGCTCGATTACAATATGTTGATGTTCCGCTGAGAAATTCGATAAGTAAGATTGCTAACGGACTAGTTCTTGATAAAGGTGTTTCGACTTCTAAGGAAGATTCAATTCGTATTGTTTTTCCATGGACGACTGCCTTGGAAAAACTAAATCAACCATGGAACATATTCCCTCGTACAACCCTCCCAGGGAAAGCTCGTTTTGAATTGAATCTTTCTAACTTGAGGTTGATGTCAGGCAAATATGGAATTATGGAACGTCAAGTTGATGGAGGTAAGGTTTTTATATCTGAACTTGAGAAGAACAAAACTATTAGTTTCTTTAGTCGTAACCCTCATAAAATTTTTCTTGTCGCTGATCAGATTCCTCCCACAATTGTAATAGATAATGATGATTTAATGAAACTAGAGCAGAATCTGAATTTAAGACTTTTAGATGATGGTGTTGGCATTGATCCTAAAAGTATCAAACTCACATTAGACTCTCGTGTATTGAATAACCTAGAGGTTACTGAAAACCAGGAAATTGAAATTGGACTGGATTCAATTTCTTCTCGTCGTTCACAATATTTATTAATCCAAGCGCAAGATTTTCTGCAAAATCAAATATCCAAAACAATACAAGTTCAAGCTGCAGGTCCAGTCGAAATAAAATCTGCATTGGTGGTACCAAATCCAGCTAAAGGCGACGCAAGTCTTGAGGTTTCACTTAGCAGGTCTGTACAAACTTATGATTTAGGTATTTATGATTCTGTAGGCAATTTTATAAGTAGATATTCGGGAGGAAGCCTAAATCAAAATGATCGTATTTCTCTCGAACCTTTAATCGAATCTGATTTTTCTAACGGAGTATATCTACTAAAATTAAAGGTCATTGATTCTATTGGAAGGATTGATCGTAAGGTAGTTAAATTCGTAATTTTAAGATAGACCTTACTAGAATTTGGGCGGCTAAAATTACTAATTCTTTTGCAAAACCTCATAGTCATTGATTAACTACTAGCAATTCATTGACGAGGTTTTAGTAGATTTATCTTATAAAATCAAAATAAGAGTAAAAGGAATTTAATGAAAGTACGCATCTGGGGAACCCGAGGCTCTACGCCTATATCGTCTTTAGATTGTAGTACTTTTGGTGGTAATACAACCTGTGTAACGGTTACATCCGAGGATGGAGTACGCATAATCATAGACTCGGGCACAGGTATTCGAGATCTGGGGAGCCATCTCCTACAAAGTTTACCCGTAGACCTACATTTATTATACACTCATTATCATTGGGACCATATACAGGGATTTCCTTTTTTTGTGCCTGCATTTATACCTGGGAATAACATAAAAATTTACGGACAAACTAAAGACGATATCACGGTTAAAGATGTATTGGAGAAGCGCTTGATGTCACCGCCCAACTTTCCTGTTCCCATGAATGTTATGGGTGCAAATTTGGAATTTCAGGAGTTATCTGATCGCGGTGAAATCATTTTTAGTGATAATTTCAAAGTGAAATATGCACCTCTTTTTCATCCAAATGGCGTTGTTGGTTTTCGATTTGAGGATCATGGAAGTGTATTTACTTTTTTAACAGATGTGGAACATACTTCTGATTTAGAACCTGCTGATGATCCCCTCGAGTTATCTAGAGATGCAGAAGTTGTGGCTTACGACTGCCAATACACTCCAGATGAATATTTAACGCGGGTTAATTGGGGACATTCCACTTATGAGGCTGGATTGAAACTCGTAGAAAAAGCGAAGGCTAAAAAATTATTAATGATTCATCATGACCCTGCACACAATGATCAGACTATTCGTGAAATGGAAATTAGTGCTAAAGCATCAGCAAAAGATATGGGTCTACAAGTTGAGGCCGCTTATGAAGGTTTGGAATTTGAGATTTAGTCTATTAATAATAATTTTCTTCTGTAATTTTGTTGCTACTAGTACGCAAGGATTATCTAACAAAATATTTAATAATGGCATGGGTGAGCTTCTATCCGCTTCAGGTAAGATTTCTATTACCGGCGATAGGAATACTGAAGAGAAAACTGACAGAGTAATTTTTCAGAGTTCAAATATTCATTTAGCTAAAAACTCTTTCGCGCATTTTTACTTTCGCACAGGAATGTATTTAAAAAGTAGGGGAGAGGCACGGTTTTCGGTGAGAAAACTGAAAGCTATGTCAATAATATCCTTACAATTATCAGATGGAGAATTACTAATATCTTCGCCACGTAGTAAGAACGATTCTTCAATTGGTAAATGGCAGACTGAGGTTGTAACACCATTGGGAATAGTAACAGTAAACCATGGTGATGCGTTAATATCTTTAAGTGCAAAGGAGCAGTTACTAAGGGTTTACAGTACAGATGGAAAGGCTCTTTTTCAACTGGATAGTTTGCAGATGTCAATTACTCCAGGTGAGAAGGTAGTAGTTAGAGATTATAAAGTTAAACCAAAATCAGATATTGTTGGTAGCGAAAATCGAATGCTTTACAGTTGGTACAGGCAAGGTGGCCTATGGAGAATTCCTCCTTACTTGAATCAATTTTCGAAAATGGGTGAAGATAAACCAGTAGCTTTAAAGAGTTTTCTGATTAATGGCTTAAATCGAGAAGAGTTTATTAATCATCAAACATTTTCTCCTTCTGATTTAATCCTTGGAAGATTGAGAATTGAGGGCAGTTTGGATAACAGATTGCCTCATCAGGTTTTACAGATTAGTTTGAATAATGGGCGCGATTACTATGATGTAGAATCGAGTGATAAATTTGTTTTAAAAGTCAAACCAAAAGAGGGTCATTACCAATTGCGTCTTCGATTAAGGGATTTGCAGAGATATTATGAGATAGTGCATGATGACATCAACTTTTACTACCAGAGAAAAGGCAATCAACAAATTATTGCTGAATGGATGAAGCAGGTTCAAAATCTATACCTAGCTAAAGATGTATTTCAGTTAGCTAAAGTCTTTGAATATTGCGAAACTCTTCCTAAATCACTTCGCGAGGATTTAACGCAAGAGTTTTTCAGAGCTACTTTTCAACGCCTGCACCTTAGCTTGGTGAGATATAGAGAATATGATGATAAAATCGTCACTAATTTCAAATATAAGACTGTAAGAACGCTTTTATCCAATAATGAGCCTCTGATAGATCAAGGGCGATTTGAAGTTATTTTTTTGAAAGATGGTGAACTTGGTGTTTATGCAAGACAGATGTCCGGAAGACTTCCTTTTCTAAATAATTTAAGAAATAAGAGACAAGATAGCAATGGACCTAGAGTATTAGGTCCTTCTATCTTGCAGATTCAACAATTTGGTAATACTTCTCTATCATTACAGGTTCAGGATGACCTAAGTAATTTGAGAAGGATTGAGTTTTTTGTTGATGAAATTGGTCGGGACGGTACTGGTCAGGATGTGTTGCCATTGGATGGGTCGTTCGATGAGAGAATTGAAGATGCTCAAATAATATTTAACAATAATTTCAATGGACTGCGATTATTTGTTCATGCTCAGGATGAGAGTGGAAATTGGGGTAACTTTTTCTCAGTCTCTTTGAGTCGCTAATTAGCGAAAATTCTTAATTAGAGTCAGTTAGCAGACGATAGACAACATGATTGCATTAAATTTATGCAATTGTCATGGAAGAAAAAAATGAAACTCAGGAAGAGTCTGTCCAAAGCTGGAATAATTGCCTGTATCTCTTTACTCTCCTTTTCGCTAGATAGAATAGATGCAGATGAGTTAAATAGGAGTCTTGGAGAGCATCCAGTGTTTTCGCCTCAGTTTGCTGCTTACCTATATGGACGAGCTACAACAGATTATCAGCAGCAGATAGTCAGACGAATTCTCAATCTGGAGGTAGAGATAGATCAAGCGAAAGAGATAATTTCAAGAGTACCTTTTTTAGAAGTTGAAGAACGTTTACATCTATTTAGACTTCTTGATAAAAGATATCAAAGACAAATTGAGAATGTAGTAAATGATGCTAAGGACGGTAGAATTGGCTTCATAAGTTTGGGTGAAGAGAAGGAACGAAGAAAAGTACTTAAGAAATTTCTTCTTACTAAAGTTAAAACTGAGGAAGACTATCAAAACCTCATTATGGCGTTTGATATGAATAGAAAAGTTTTAGACTTATTCATGAGTGTTCGAGACTTTCAATTTTTGAGTGATGCCGATAGAAGCCTGGCCAAGAAGATAGCTCATGGACAGTTAGAGGCTTATTTTAATCAGTCAGTAAAAACTTCCGAGTATTCTCAACATTTCGAAATAAGTAGTGTTGCGAATAATGGATTCACTTTAGATCTGGTAAAACAAGCTGGGGAATACGGACGTTACAGGCATCATTTCAGATCAGCTAATACTTACAAAGGGCATGAATTTTATACCGAAGTTGCAGTTGAGGCAGGTAATGAATCACTACGTGATGAAGATGATGGACAACTTGAATATTTTAAGCTTGAGTGGAAGGGTGATCAAAGTTCATTTGTTCTGGGAGATCAAATACCTAACTTATCTAACGTTGCTATCAATCGGGAAATCAGAGGCTTATCTTGGTCTCGAAAGCTAAACGGTAATTCACTCAATGAAATAAGTATTTTCGGTGGATTTACGCCGGTTAATTTTCAGAGCAATAGTAGTCAACATGAAGAGTGGATTCGAAGCTACGGATTCGGATGGAATAAAAGTTTTCAGAGTGGT
>JAYZAC010000013.1:0-15390 GCA_036339875.1 bacterium
GTTGTACTTTTGCCTAACGCTGTTGATAACAGGAGATTATGAGATTTTCGGTCAGATTATATTCTAGTCAGAGAGGCTTTGGGCTTTTAATTAGTTTGTTACTTGTAACGTTATTGGTTGGGTTAGCTAGTAACTCTTTTCGTAGATCTCAGAATCATCTATTTATAGTTAGATCTCAAGCACAACATATGCAAGCTCTTAATTTAGCAAAGGCAGGTATAAATATAGCGAGAGCAGGTTTATTAATGGACAATAACGATACGGATGATCTTGAAGAAGATTGGCATAAGTTATCTCTAGCATCTCAAGTTGCTCCCATACCAATAGGTAATGGATTTGTTTCTTTAGTAATAGAAGATGAGGAAAGGCGCCAAAATATTAATGCTTTGAATGAAAAAGAATTAGAAGATTGGTTTAAGAATTTACAATTGAAGCGTGTAAAGAAGGGAGACATACTTGATATGGATATTGTCGAAGAGAACATTCATGAGGAACTCTCCGATAATCTCTTAGATTGGACTGATCACGATGATGAAATTAGACAGAATGGAGCCGAAAGTCGTTGGTATAAGAAGCAGGAAGAAGAATATTTTCCTCATAATCGTCGATTAGCAACTATTGGTGAATTGATGTGGGTTAAAGGTTTTACTTCTGAAATGCTTTTTGGGAAAAAAGGAAATCCTAAATTAAAGGATATGATCACTGTATTTGGGGGAGGCAAATTAAATGTAAATACGGTTAATCGAGATGTACTGATTACTCTTCTTCGTCAGGAGGACCAATACATGGCGGAAACGGTGGCGCAGGCGGTTATAGATGAACGTCCGTATAAAACTGAAAATCAAGCTAAGAACATTCTCAGTCAATATGGTTTTGGAGGCGTTCTAGATAAAAAAATTAAGGTTAAAAGTGAATACTTTCGAATCATTGCTACTGGAATTGTTGGAAATGTTGAAAGTCGAGTCGAAGCTATAGTTAAACGCTTGAAAAAAACATGCGATATTTTAATGTGGAAAGAAACTTCACTCGAGTCTGACGGACAGAGTGTAGGGAACAAACAACAGGAAGGCGACTATTGAGTTTAGTTCTAGGTTTAGATATTGGCGCTAGTGCAATTAAGGCTGTGCTCATGGAAGATGTGCTCCACGGGGAGGTGATCCGAAAGTTTTATCATTATCCCTATGGTGATCAAACTCGAGAGGAAGCACTTCAGTATTTTTTTGAGTCCGTTGTCTTGGAAGATTATGACCGTTTAGTTGTTTCTCTGAAGGGTTATGAGGGCTCTGTCCGTATTTTAGAATTACCGTTTAATGAGAATAGGAAGGTTCGCTCTGTACTTCCTTATGAATTAGAAAATGAATTTGCAGATGGTATTCATGAAAGAAGTTTTCGTTTTCATGCAATTCCTAATCGTGCTGAAAATGATTTAGAAAGTCACCGATTCCTTAGTATCGGTGCATATGATTCGGTTATCAATAACTACTCTGATTTGCTTAAAGGATTAGATAAAAGTCCTTATCTGATGGATTATGACGCTTATGCTAACTTTAATTGTCACGCTTTCAAGAACAAGGATATGATGGATAGTGATGATGGAGTTTGGTTATTAGTTGATATAGGAGCTCGTTCGACCGGAATCAATATAATTAATAAAAATAAGTTGTTATATACCCGTTCGGTGTTTTTTGGCGGTAATGATTTTACACAAGCTATTGCTGGGAACTTAAATTTAGACTTTGTAGACGCAGAGGAGTTGAAACTCGAATACGGTTTACAAGATTTTGATGGACAGGATGATTATGGCAAAATAGACCAAAGTTTACTCAGTTGTCTTGATAAATTAGTCAAAGAAATAAAATTAACGATTGGTTCATATTATTCATATCAGGGTCAGCATTCAGTTGAAGGTTTAATTCTTTACGGAGGTGGGTCTAACCTCAAGGGCCTTTCAGACTATATTCAACAAATGATGGGTTTTCCTGTTTTGTTTTCCGACCCTTTAGCAAAAATCAAAGTGGATGAAAGTGCCCCGATAGCTAATAATCTGTATTCAATAGCAATCGGTCTTGCTCTAAGGGGTATTGGAGAGGGACAGCTGTGTCATAATTTTTTACCGCATCGAAAAATCATGGATTCTTATTCTCAGAAAAGATTCATGATGCATTCAATTGCGTTGATGTTGTTAGGTTTTCTCTACTTTCTATCTTCTGGAGCTGAATATTTAGCAATTTATGTCAAAGAAAATAAATTAAGACAAAGTTATGATCAGGAAACCAGACAAATTTTGGCATCTCAAAACAATAAGAAGGTCTACAAGACTGTTAATGCTTTACATCGTAAAATTACAGAAAGAAAGCGATTATTAGAGAGGTTTTCGAGTAGTGCAAAGTCACCCTTAGATATTCTCAACTTTCTAGCAATAGGTGGCTCAAAAGAGTTAGATGTGCAATTTAATTCGATTGTTTTGGAAAATAGGGAGAATCAGAGTTTGATGAAAATCATAGGTACTGTGCCGGGAGTATCGGAGTTAAGAAAATTTGAATCAATTCTGGATAAATTACCGGGAACTAAGAAACGAGATCTAGTCAAATCAAATACGACTGCAAGTGGTGATAGACTCGAGTTTGAGCAGGCAATTGAATTATGAGTATTAAACAGTTTTTTCATCTTGGTGTTAGTCTAACCATGATATTTCTTGGCCTAATTTTTTTGTACGGTGGTGCATTTTTTGCCGAGCAGCGTGACAAGGCGAAGAACAATGTGGTCAAGATTAGATCTCAAATCAAAGTGGCAAAAACATTAGTTAACGAGGGTCAGGTAGATACCTACAGCGATCTATTAGTGCAATTATCAGGTTATTGCGATCAAGTTAAAATTCCTCGAAGTAATTGTCGAGTGAATTCCCAGGGAGCAGTCGATAAAGGCGACTACACCTCTCGAAAATATGTAATAAATCTGAATCGAATGACTATGCCTTGGGTAGTACAGTATTTTAGCAAGCTTGAGAATTTGCCTAGTAATGTTCGCGTTATTCGCTCAAATTTGAGACGAGAAGTTTCGAGGCCCAGAAGAGGTAAGCCTCAGGCTCCATCTTTGAGTTTGAATCTAGAGATGAATGAAATAACTTTCAAGCAGACTTAGGATTTTTACCTAACAGTAAGCTTTGACTTTGAGAACTTAAGGTGTCTAGAGTATTATGATGAGGTGTTTTGGTGGCTGAAATATTGCCACTTGGTGTGTTGTGTGTCTCATTTTCGGAGGAAAAAAATGAATCCTTTTAATGTTGCTTTGGCTCGAAGACATAGAGGTTTTACTCTTATTGAGCTTCTCATTGTAATTTCTATTCTCGTTATTCTATCAGTTGCAGTTGCAATGAATTTTATAGGTTTTGATTATGATGCTAGGCATTCATCAACAAAATCTAACATAGCATCTCTGCGGTCAGCTATTTCTTTGTATCGCTCGAGACATTCTAAATTTCCAGAGCCAAAAGCCTCTGGCGGTCGAAAGGCTACTCAAGGCGGAGAGCATACCTTGGAGGCCATATTAACAAATACTGGAACTTTCGGAGATAATACCGAATACATTAGAGGTAATATTGCGGGGGAACTTATTTCCTCTTCCAAGGAAAATGGATATGTTTGCGTAGTTGAGGACCTCGCTTCATACTATGGAGATAATTCAACATTCGATAACTGTTTGAATGCTTCTTCCGAGGAAACCATTTCAGAGCCTGGCGGTTATGTTTATTGTGCAATTAATGGTGCTATTAGATTAAATTTTGCGGTGGAGGGTGATGATCTACGAAATGAAGATCAAACTTCGATTGGTAGTTTAGTCCCAGATTGGCAGAACTGGGAATCTCAAAAGGATGGAGCTGACGAAGATTGGCCTGTACGCTGGTAATAAACATAATTTAACGTGCAAGTCCGAGCAGTAACTGCTCGGATTTTTTTTTCTATTCATAATTGATTTAAATGAAGGTATATGGAATAAGTACTGGTCAGATTTATGTCTTTTTGTTTATTATGGAGCCGGTCAAAATTTGTATGTTTTTGACGGTTTTTGTACGATCTGACCTCCTTCGTCGGGAGATTTAGGTCAGATTTCATCTTACTATGCGGCAATATGGACTATGTCCCCCAGTTGGAGTGGGATTGCAGATGCATTATTGGAAGTAGGAGAGGTTGAATGAGTATAAGGGTAACCAAGCGTGATGGCAGTATTGTACCCATTGATGTTTACAAAATTAAAAAGGTAGTCGCTTTTGGGTGCGGTGGTACAGATTGTGATCCTTTAGAGCTAGAGATGGATGCACATGTGCAATTCAGAGATGGTATAACCACCGAAGAGATTCAGAAGATGGTCATTCAAACCGCCGTCGAAAAAATTACGTATGAAAATCCCGAATGGCAATTTGTAGCATCAAAACTTTACTTATATGACGTGTTTAAAAAGGTATGTCTGAATCGTAAATTAGATAAAAAGCCCTACACTGGTTTTTACGATTTTATCAAAATGGCAACTACTCAAGGGTGGTATTCTCCTGTGATTTTGGAGACCTACACCAAAGAAGAGATTGAGACTTTAGCGGCTTACATCGAGCCAACTCGCGATTACAACTTTACTTATGTTGGAATCAAAACTTTCGCTGATAGATATCTAATAAAAAATGGAGAAGGTAAGTTACTCGAATTTCCTCAAGAAGCTTTCATGGGTATCGCTATGTTTTTAGCGTCCAAGGAAAGTGATAAGTTGAGATGGGCACGTGAATTTTATGACGTAATGAGTCGATTTGAGGTTGTGCCTGCTACCCCAACTTTGAGTAATGCTCGCAAACCTCTGTCTCAACTTTCATCATGTTTTGTTGCAACGGTTGATGATAGTTTGGATTCTATTTTTGACTTTGTTAACACGTTTGCTCAGCTTAGTAAATATGGCGGAGGTGTGGGTGCCGATATGTCCCGTATTCGAGCTCAAGGGAGTGAGATCCGAGGCTTTCAAAATGTAGCTGGTGGGGTTGTTCCGTGGATACGAATACTGAATGATACTGCGGTAGCAGTGGATCAATTAGGTATTCGTAAAGGAGCCCTTTCGCTAACTCTGAACGTCTATCACGCTGATATATTTGATTTTCTCAACCTAAAAACGAACTCTGGAGATGACCGGCGTAAGGCTCATGATATTTTTCCATCTATCGGTATCACAGATAATTTCATGCGTGCGGTGCAAAATAGAGAGGATTATCATCTTTTTGATCCTTACATGGTTAAGAAATATTTGGGTTATGAAATCTCAGATTACTTTGGTCAGGAATTTGAGAAGCGGTATCAGTCTGTTTTGGATGACGATCGCATTGTTAAAACAAAAGTACCTGCGATTCAAATTATGAAGGCTATTCTGAAGTCATCATTTGAAACAGGTTTGCCATATGTCTTTTTTAGGGATACAGCTAATAAGGGAAATCCAAATAAGCATTGCGGAGTAGTTAGATCTACAAATTTGTGTGTGGAAATTATTCAGAATATGAGTTCAACGGAAATTAAGGGGGCAAAAGTAGCTGACAATGGTATGGTTGAAGTTACCAAAGAACCAGGAGATCTGGTGGTTTGTAATTTGTCCTCATTAAATTTATTAAAGGTGCACGAGGAAGAAGATATAGCTAGAGTACTACCTGTTCAGACTCGTATGTTAGATAACGTGATTGATCTAAATTTTTATCCTGTTCAGGAGGCAAAAGTTACGAATCGTAAATATCGAGCAATTGGTATTGGTACGATGAATTACCACGGATTATTAGCTAGTAAAGGCCTTGTTTGGGAAAGTGAGGGACATTTAGATTACGTTGATAAGTTGTACGAAACAATTTCTTATCACGCTATTTCGGCCAGCACAGATTTAGCTGTTGAGAAGGGTTCCTACAGTATGTTTGAAGGATCAGATTGGCAAAAAGGAGACTTTTTTGGTGGTCGGGAGCTTGGTGATCGAAAAAACTGGACTAGTTTGAAAGCTAAAGTTGCCAAACAGGGTTTGAGAAATGGTTATCTAATGGCAATCGCGCCTACGGGCAGTATTTCGTTGATAGCGGGAGCAACTGCAGGCATTGATCCTGTCTTTTCCAAAATAGAACGAACAGAAAAAACTAATGGTGTGTTTGTTTCTGCGGTACCAAACTTGAACGATGAGACTTTTTGGTTATACAAAGAAGCTCATAAGATTGATCAGCACTGGGTTGTACGTGCTGCCGCAGCCCGTCAAAAATGGATCGATCAATCACAATCACTCAATTTATTTGTTACCAGTGATGCGAAAGCAAAAGAATTACTGAGCTACTATGTAACCGCGTGGAATGAGGGGTGCAAGTCGGTATATTATATGCGTAGCAAAGCAGTTGAAGTAGAGGAATGTGAAGTATGTCAGTAATGGTCAAAAACAAGTTATTTAACCCAGCCGGTGATCGTGAATTTGAGAAGCGTTTAATCATAGGTGGAAATTCAACCAATCTATTCGAGCTAAACAATATCAAATATGATTGGGCTATGAAGTTGTATAGAGCTATGATGAACAACTTTTGGATACCCGAAGAGATCCCATTGGGTAACGATGCGAAAGATTACAAACTATTGTCTGAGGCAGAACAGCGTGGTTTTGATAAAGTAATTTCTTTTCTTGTTTTTCTTGATAGCTTACAGACGGCGAACTTACCAAATTTTGCAGATTATGTAACAGCTCCGGAAGTTAATCTTTGTCTTTCAGTCCAATCTTTTCAAGAGGCTGTCCACAGCCAATCTTATGGCTATATTTTAGATACCGTTGTATCTGCAAACAAGCGTGACTTAATTTATAATTATTGGCGTGAAGACGAATTCTTAATGAATCGAAATGTAGTCATAACTAGTATTTATGAAGAGTTTGCTAGTAACCCTACAGATCAGAACTTTCTACTGGCCGCGATGGCAAATTATATTTTAGAAGGTATATACTTTTATTCTGGATTCTCCTTCTTCTATGTTCTGGCGCGTCAGGGTAAGATGTGCGGTACGGCGCAAGAGATTAGATACATCCAAAGAGACGAGCTAACTCATTTAGTGCTGTTCCAAAATATCTTGAACACTATTCGCAAGGAGAAGCCTCAACTGTTCGATGAAGAAACTATTCAGCGAATGAGAACATTAATGCACAACGCAGTCAAAAGTGAAATCGAATGGGGCCAGTACATTATTCGTGATGGTGTGTTAGGTCTGACAGACGAAATCATTGATAAATACATAAAGTATCTTGCTAATAGGCGTCTCTCAAATATAGGTATGGAACCATTATATGAAGGTATTAAAGATCACCCTATGAAATGGGTTGAGTCGTTTTCAGCGGTAAATAAAATAAAGACCGATTTTTTTGAAGCAAAGCCAACAGCTTATTCCAAAGCTTCCAATGTTGATTGGGATGAATTGGAATAAATAATGACCATTAAAATTCACTATCGTGATCAGTATGTGAAATCTTTGTATGAAACTGCCGGAGTTCAAACTGAAGGTGCAGCTGGCTTCGACTTAGTGTGTGTCGAGGACCTACAATTCGACACGAATGGTCAATTTAAGCTTTTAGACTTAGGTGTTGTTATAAAACCGCCTAAAGGACATCATTGTTTGCTTATGCCGCGGAGCTCCACTTACAAGAAATTTGGTTTAATTCAAGCAAATTCCGTTGGTTTAATAGACGAAGATTATTGTGGTCCTGACGATTTTTGGCGTTTTCCGGCTATTTATTTGGGTTCGGAGCCTGTCGAGATAAAAGCGGGTGCCAGAATTGCGCAGTTCATTTTGCAGCGTACGATTCCCATTACAGACGTTCAAGAGTTCCAGCCAATCGGAGATTCGAGGGGTGGATTTGGCAGCACAGGTCATTTTCAAAAACGTTAGAATACGATGAAAGTTATAGGAGTTCTAGGTAACTATTTTCGACCGGAACGTTTGGGTGCACCATCTCCTTTCGGAGCGTATTATCTCAATAAAGATTATGTAGATTCTTTTCGCAACATGAATGTTTTGCTAATACAAATACCCTATCTGAATAACCAAGAAAAGATGCTGTATTTTATCGATTTATTGGATGGGCTGATGCTTACTGGTGGATTTGATATCCCTCCTGACTTTTATAATGAAGCAGAAGTAGAGGGTGTTGAATTTACTTATGATCGTGAAAGGACTTTGTTTGAGCTGGAATTCTTACCGCTCGTGGAAAAAAGTACTAAACCTATTTTTGCGATTTGTTTAGGTTTGCAAATGTTTAACATTTATCGCGGTGGCAGTTTGATTCAGGATGTCTACCAGCAGTTAGGTACAACGATTAATCATAGTGCTAGTTCCAAAGATTCTACAATACTGGCTCATCAAGTGAATATCTCTAAAGGGAGTCGTTTATGGCAAATCATTGGAGATGACAAGCTTATGGTTAATAGCTCACATCACCAAGCAATCGGACGTTTGGGTAGAGATTTGGTGGTAACAGCTTCCTCTGAAGATGGTGTGATTGAAGCTGCGGAATGTTCCAAAACTAAATTTCTTGGAGTTCAATGGCACCCCGAGAGTTTGCAATACGAGTGCTCCAAGCATGCAGGCTTGTTTGAAGCTTTCGTGGAAATGCTCTGATTGCTCTGATATATTGCCATCTCTTAAAGAATGTCGTAGGTAGGAAATATGTGTCAAGAAAATGATAAGCCAGTTAACAGTGATGAAGGTATTGCGTCTGACTCTGATAATAATATTGAAGAGACCGACAGCTTAGCGGATTATAATAAGCCTTCGATCAATCCTTCAGAATCCTTGGAATTAAGCGATGACTCAAATCCGAGTTTAGTGAGCGAATCCAAAGCATTAGAGCGATCAGTAGGTACAGTGTTGCCTATCTCTCTATCTATATTACTTTTTCTTTCAGTTGCCCTAGGTTATGCAATTTCTCGTAATCAATCGATTGTATCATCGAAGAACGCTACAGGTGCAGAACTAGGAGGTTTCAGTGAGATAATTAAAGGAGTTCAAAAGGCAAATAAACCGGGGGTTGCGGTTGTTAAGCTTTATGGTGTAATCCAGACTTCTAGTGATCAGAGCGTATTTGGGCCGCAAAGGGGTGCAGATAATACTGTGGCTCAGTTGAAGAAACTGGGTAAAAATAAGAATGTGAAGGCGGTCGTCTTACGGATTAACTCCCCAGGAGGAACAGTTGGCGCAAGTCAAGAGGTGTATTCTGAACTTATCAAGCTCAAGAAAAAAGGTATAAAGATTGTTGCGTCTATGGCTGATGTTTGTGCATCCGGTGGTGTTTATGCAGCGGTTGCGGCTGATAAGATCTTGGCCAATAAAGGTACGATAACAGGGTCTGTAGGTGTCATATTTTCGGTTTCAAATTTCAAGCAACTGATGGAGAAAGTTGGGATGCGATCCTATGCAATCCGATCGGGTAAGTTCAAAGATATCGGTTCTTATTCTCGTGATATGACTGCCGAGGAGAAAACTCTTTTACAAGAAATAGTTGACTCTACTTATCAGCAGTTTTTGAGTACTGTTGTCGAGGGAAGAGGTCTAAAAGAGGCAGATGTAAAAAAATGGGCCGATGGTAGGATTTTCAATGGCGAACAAGCCTTGAAAAACAAGTTGATAGATCAGTTGGGTACTTTCGAGGATGCAATTGAATTAGCCCATGAGTTAGCAGGTCTCGAGGAACATAACATTATTCGCCCTAATCTTAATCCATTCGATAAAATTGAATCCATGTTTAATTCATGGTGGTCTGGGCCGCTCAATCAAGTTGCTGAACAGCTTCCTATGACACATTCTCCGCTTCTATACTACTACCCGGGCTGGAATTGATGATGAAATTGGTATCACTCTTTTATATATGCTTAATAAGTCCAAGAACTGCCGTAAGGGAAGTTATCCAAGAATTTGGGTCTCATTATGTTTTTTTGGGTTTTTTAATTTTTCTGTTTGCTCAGGCAAGTTCGAGCATATCTTTTCATATGATGGATTCGGCTGGTGTGAACTTTTTTGGCTTGATTCTACAAGTATTAGGCGCTGTTTCAATTGGCTTGATACATATGACATTCTATTGTTTTGTTGTTCATGCCATGGTAACGACCATGGGTTATCAGGGTAGTTTTTTGAAGCTTTTGACTTGGGATTTGTTTTCGCAAGCTCCTATGGTAATGCTTTGTTCGTTTTGGATTTTTGGTAAGGCTTTTGATGTCTTTTTTGATAATCCAGTATTGGCAGGATTGATATACTTTTTGACACTATTTGTACTTTTTATCCAATGCTTTTACCTTTTAGGTCTAGGTATCCAGAATAACTATGGAATTAAAGGCTGGGGGAAAGTTTTTTTAGTAATGGCTTCCAGCGTTTTTATTTGCGTTGGGATTTACATATTACTATTCACTGGATTGCTAATTTCAACATTAGGCGCTTTCGTTAACGCAACGGGCTAAAGTGAGTCTTTCTAAAATGGTTCCTTGGTATCACACTCAATGGTGTGTGATGTGCCAGCTATTTTTATTACCGCCTTTAGGTTTTGTAAATTTAATATGCTCACGAGCTTTCTCTATTCAGGCTAAATTAGCAAGTTTGATTGTGTTAATTGCTTTTTTCATTCTATTAGATCGCTATAAAAAAAATTATGACGATCATTTGAATGGTTTGTGGTTGGCTAAATTCAAGCAATTGAAGCGCGATTTTAAATTTAAGGCGGCCGGCAAATTTTTGTATCGGAGAAAAGTAAATAGTGACCGAGAAGCTCTCCAAGAAAGCTTATTGAGAATGGATTATGAGTACTCAATGGGACGCATTAGTTTGGCTTTGGACCATCAAAAGAATGCTCAAGTACAGCATGATTTACTTTTTGAGGATACTCTTAAAGATTATCTAGATTTACTAATTTCCATTGGAATAAATCCAGAGTCATTGAAATTTTATAATAAACGTACTGAGTTTAGTTACTACTATGAGCTATTCTTGAAAGAACCTAGCTTAAATTTGGATGTTAAAGATTATACGATTCCTACGCTTTCAAAAGCTTTGGAAGTAATTGAGACCTATCCCGAAAAGTATTCTATTCTTAAAGATCTAGAGAAAAATTTTACAGTTTTAATGGGTGCTTTAGTCAAGTCACGACCGGCTAATCTTCTCTTGCCTCTGATTGTGTCGGAATGGAAAGACCCGCAAAGAATAAAAGTGCTCATTGCACGAGCTAGCTTAATTAGTATGATTTTAAGTACTCAAATGGATTTGAAATTTTACCTTAATGCTTATGCCTTAAAGGAGAATGATGCGAACGTATTAATTAATTTGGAAAAAACGGGTCGCAATCCTCTCGAAGTTTTGCATGATTATGTGAATCAGTCTCCATTTCATCTAAAAGCTTTCATGATAAGAGGCTTATATTTCTTAAAAAAGGGTCATAAAGATAAGGCGATACTAGATTTTGAACATGTCTTTAAGTTAGACGTAAACTATCTACAAGTATGGAAGCACTTAAATTTGCTTAACATTAATTCTAAAGATATGGTCGCGCTAAAAATGTATAAGAAGGCGGAAGATTTAAGATTTCGTGAAGCAAATTTTAATTTAGCCGTTGAGCTTTTTGAGGAACTACTTATAAAAGAATGGGATGCAAAACATAGATTTAAGGATGAAATTCTCTTTAATCTAGGGGTGATTTTTAGGAATAACCTCAAACTTTACGATAGAGCGATTTTTACTTTTGAAGAAATACTTAAAATTCCGGATAGCTTCAGGCATGAAGAGGCTCGCTATAATTTGATTATGTGTCATTATTATCATGGTGATTATGATGCAATGGAGAGGATTACGAAGCAATTTCTGAAGGAGCATAGTAACTCTGAGCGTGTTCCAAGATTAATGATGATGAATGTGGTTATGAAATTGATGAAAGTTTTCCACAAAGTGTTAAATAAATTTTTTGATATTTCGGGAGGTTCGAATGATTGATTGTAGTCCTCTCGAGGTGATCAATCTAGGGCGTTGTTTCGATAGTTTTTGGGCTGTTCGTTCGCTAAATTTTCGTTTAGAGCATGGCGAGATATATGGGTTTCTCGGTCCCAATGGAGCAGGAAAGTCAACCACAATGAAGATGATTACCGGTCTACTTAGGCCGACAGAAGGTCATGTAAGGCTCTTTGGTATGAACCCTTATGAAAGTGAGATAGAAACAAAACGTTTAATCGGTGTAGTTCCAGAGCATTTGCAGATGTATGACCGACTCACTGGTCGAGAGTTTTTGGAGTTTGCGGCACGAATGTATGAAGTTGGTGAAAAGCAATACAATGATAAAATTGAAGAGCTCCTTCATCTTTTAGATCTTAGTTCTAAGGCGGATGTTCAAATAAAAGATTACAGTAACGGAATGCGAAAAAAGACAGCATTGGCAGGAGCTCTATTACACAGCCCAAAGATTTTATTTCTTGATGAGCCATTCACTGGTATGGATGCAATGAGTGTCATTAAAGTAAGGCGATTAATAAAAAATTTATGTGATCAAGGAACTACTATTTTCTTCTCATCTCACATCCTAGAAGTTGTAGAAAAATTATGTAATCGAATTGGAATTATAGTGAATGGTAATTTGCGCGAAGAAGGTACTGCGCAGCAAATGTTAGAGAACTATCATGTAAAGACCTTAGAGGAGCTTTTCTTAAGTTTGGCTCCTACAGAGGACCTGCGTGGGTGAATTAATTCGTCTCAAGTCTGTTCTTAATCTACGAAAGTTTCAAGAGGCTTTCGGAGACTGGTTTCCGGTGAATTTAGTTCCAAGTTTAGCTTTGGTATTTTTCATTCCCATTAGCTTAGTTATTTATGCCATTAGCTCCCGGCTTCATGGTTCTTATTTTTATGAGATCTTGGGGGTCTGCTATTTGTTTGTTTTTGTAAGTTGGGCTGGTGGTGCGTTAACTGGATTAAGACTTAATGAATATTTGGAGTTCAATTCCTTGTCTCTTTATCCAATTTCGAGAGTTAAGGTGTTCATCGCTTCTGTTTTTTCAGGCTTATTAGATCCTAGTGCCGTATCTTTATTTGCTCCGATATGGGGAATTAGTCTTTGTATCGGTCAGTATTCCAATTGGGAAATCGTACCTATCCTGATTTTGTTAAATATTTTATTTTTATTAAAATGTATAGCGACTTCGCAGGTGATAGTTTTTTTCTATCAATTTATCTTGCATCGTTCTCGTTTTTACCAATTTTTCATGACTGTTGTTTTTCCAATGATAACTCTTGTGTCGATCTTGGTTATTTATGGTTTGTTGCTAGCTGTAATACCTATGGTTGACTCCTTTACTTCGCCAGACTTTACGTTTCTTGATTCAACGAAGTGGTTTAGTTCAAGTGTGTTTATTTTAATCATTAAAAATTTTGTAGAGGGTGATTTTTTAGCTATGACAGGTTTCCTTAGTGTTTATCTTTTAGAGTTTGTTTTACTCATATGGGTAGGTGCTTATCTTGTAAGGCTTCTTCAGGGTAATTGTGGGGAAGATTCAGGGGAACGTATTACAGCTTCCAGTTTCAGAGGTTTTTGGGATACTCTTTTGGGTAAAGTTAGATTTATGAGTACTTCCATACGAACTCTAATTCTCAAAGACTGGAAAATTTTATTACGGGAGCCTTCGACCAAATCCATGGTTATTATTCAGTTATTTTCAGGGGTTCTTTTTTGGTTTTTGAGCTATTGTTTTGCATTATTTAGTGTCGAAATGTCTACCGGCGCTATGTATGAATTTATGGGTGGCTCGATAGGTATGAAATTTTTTGCACCAGAAACCATTGGAAGAGTGTGGCCACTATTTTATTATGGTTCCTTGTGGTTAATTGGCGTAAATTTTGCGAATAATATTTTTGGTAGAGAGCGAAGTGGAATTAACCAACTTTTTCTTCTTCCGGTGAATTCATCGCAATTACTTTTGTCAAAGAATTTAGCTTTAATTTTAATCTTGGCAATTCCAAGTTTGATAGTAAGTTTGATAGCGAGCTTCATTGGTTTGCAGTCTTGGCATATCTTACAAAGTCTTTGGTTATCATTTGTTATGGGTTTGATTTTAATATTTTTGAGTGGAAACTTTGTTTCAATATTATTTCCGGTAAGGGTTGAAAGTGGAGCATCACAAAATCTTAGTCGAATTGGACTAGGACGCTCAATCTTACTTGCTCTAACTAGTATTATCACCGGTTTTTTTGGAGCCTATTTAAGTATACCGATTTTGATTTTTTGCGTTTTTCCAATGGTTCAAAGTCCTCATTATATCGTTCCGTTCGGAGAACAAACTGGGCATCAGTTGTCACAAGGTTTACAGATGTTAGTTGAGCTGGGCTCTGTCCATTTCTACGGGCTGTTATATGCTATGGGTGCTTACCTAGTAGGTTTATTTTTGGCTAGTAGACTTTTAGAAAATAGGAAGGAGCAGATTCTTTTGGAATTGAATCGATCGGAGGTTTAAGTAATGCTATGGATTAGAAAAGTATATGATTGGACTCTTGCTTGGGCAGAATCAGCTTATGCTTCTTTAGCATTATTTTTTTTAGCTTTAATTGAGGCTTCGTTTTTTATTATTCCTCCTGATTTACTGTTAATGGCATTATGCGCTGGCAAACCTAAAAAGTCATTTTGGTTTGCGACTATTTGTGCACTTGGTAGTTTGGTTGGAGGGGCTATTGGTTACGTTATCGGATTATTTTTGATGGATACTGCTGGTGTATTGATATTAGATACACTTCACTTGCATGAAGCATTCAAAGTTGTTCAAGTGAAATATGACGAAAACGCTGCTTTGGCAATCTTTGCAGCGGCATTCACTCCTATTCCCTATAAAGTATTCACAATAGCTGCCGGTGCCTTTGGTATTTCATTCACTATATTTATCTTGGCATCTGCAGTAGGTAGGTCTGCAAGGTTTTTTCTTGTTGCTGCAACAATTTATTGGTGGGGTCCTTCAGTCAAAGCGCAGATTGATAAGCATTTCAATTTGTTCACTATATTGTTTACAATCGCTCTCTTTGCTGGATTTGCTACGATTCGAATGTTGAAATAAAATTATCATTGATATTTCTCCAGCAATGTTTTAGCGATACTGAAGCTGGGGTTTATCGAAAGCGCTTGTATTAGGTTATGACTCATCTGAGCTTTGTTGTTTTCTTTTTCCAGAATAACAGCGATATTATAAAAAAGGTAATGCCTTACTGAAGAGTTAATTTCAGTTTGAACGCTAGATTTAAGGATCTTCCTGGCTTCTGGAAATTTTTTGAGAGCTACATTGCAAAGTGCTCTGGTGTTTTGAATTGCTAGAAAAAGCTCACTATTTAAGTCCTCCTGACTCAAGATTAATAGTGA
>JAYZAC010000014.1:0-9077 GCA_036339875.1 bacterium
CAGACCAATTATCATCGGTTTGGGAAAGTCCTCATATTTCTGAGCCTCCTCGTAAGATCTCTCCAATACTTGTAAGGCTTTCTCACCATTCTTCTCACTAAGGTAAATTTTGGCCATTGCCGCCTTCGTAGCTAACTTAAAATACTTCAGAACTGGCGGAGCATTATCAAAAAAATCAGGAACCTTAAGTCGTAAGCGCTTATTAAAAATCTCTAATGCCAATGAATTATTTTTATTCCTCATATGGCTGCGAGCAACTCGGTGGGATGTATGTAGATATGTAATAATCTTCTGTGCTTTTTCATGATGCTCCACAGGAATAGTTTTCAAAAACTCATTCATGCGCTTTTTAATCAATCGACCCGCAAAACTATTACCATTGTCGCGCTTACCTTTCTTCAAACGCTTCTTTTTTATTCTGAAACTATCCTTTTCTGTAGTGGACTCACTCTTGATAATTACATTACTAGCCAATAGATTGACCTGTATCGAAAGTATGAAACTAGAAATTAAGGCAATAAACTTAAACTTTTTAATCATTTTGACCCTCTCAGCTCAGGACTCTTAAGTATCTAACTGATCCAGTTGCCATTGATTTATTACCTCCATAGACTGGGAGTAATCATCAAAATTCCATGCTATTTCGCCGATTTGATCCCATAATTCCTGTTCCGTCTTAGACCAGTTAATTACATACTGATTCAATTGTTCCTCCAGAATTCCCGTTGAATTACTGATCTCTTGATTTACTTTATAATTGGTATGTAGAAGCTTTTGTTGTTTATCAAATCCTAAATCAATTTTATACGTATCCGGCAATAATAAGATAATACAAGCACTAAAAGACATTGCTATCCACTTAAATGTTCTAGCTGATGACTGACCCGCGGGTTCTACGAATACACCGTCCTCCTTGAATACTTTTTCCAACCGAATGATTTTTTGAGCATAATTATCACAGTCTTTACAGCCTTTTATATGCCGATGCACTCTAACGCTTAGTTCACCAGCAATTGACTGACCAATTTCTTCTTGAATATCTTCACATGATTGACCCATCTTATTTTCCCCTACCCTCGAGATAGTTAGACAGAAGATTGATCAGCTTTTTACGCCCTCTATGCAGGATTACTTTCACATTGCTTATACTTATGTCTAGGATCTCAGCTATCTCTTTGTGCGAAAATTCTTCAAAAACCACTAAAAGAAAAACGCTTTTTTCACGCTCGTCCAATTTTTCCAGTGCCTGTCTAAAATCCTCACGCAGTCCTACATATTCTGCTTCTTTGTAACGTATGTGAATTAAACAATTATATGTAAAGATCTTGAGATTTTCTGTGGTTGATCTACTACGGCGTAAGCGTTCTAAATTTTTATTAACACATATTTTATACAGCCATGTTGATAGCTTGGAGCGCCCCTCAAATTGTTTCCATTTCTCTATAGCTTGTAGATACGTATCTGACACCACTTCCTCAGCCTCCCAATAACTTTTTTGATAGCGCATACTTAGACTCATTAATTTCTTTTGAATTAATTCAAATTCATGTCGAAGTAAATCAAAGTTTTCAAAGGACTCAATTTCACACATTAGACTTAGTAACATACACACTCTAAGATGAGCTAACTAATTAAATGGTTACATATCTTTTATTTTTTTTTATCTGATTGCTAAAATTTGCTTTATGAAGAATCCAATTATCCTTTTAACTGACTTTGGCTTGCAGGACGCCTACATAGGAGTTCTTAAAGGCGTAATCGCAAAAATAAATCCCGAAATTTGCGTGATCGACCTTTGCCATTTTATTGAATCGCAGAATATCCAACATGGTAGAACCATTCTTCTAGATAACTTCGAATACTTTCCCGCTAATTCAGTATTTTGCTGCATAATTGACCCCGGAGTTGGCACCAATCGCAAGGCTTTAGTTATTCAGTATCAAAATAAACTATTTATTGGCCCAGATAATGGTTTACTTAATGACTTTTTAATCGATGGAAAAATTTGGGAATTACCAGTTAAGAAAAACATTTCTAGCACTTTTCATGGACGGGATATTTTTGCACCTTGGGCCGCTAAATTAGCCTCTAATAGAAATTTATTGAATGAATTAAAGACTTTATCAACAAGCGATATTCAAACTTCATCTTTCGCTGATGTTATGATCAATGAGCAATGGCAAAATCTCGATATTATCTACACGGATCATTTCGGAAATTTAGTTACCAATGGAATATACAAAAAAGGAAAATTAGAAGTAAAACTAAATCAAAGTGACATAATCACGGCTGAAAATTATTCAGAGATTCCAGATAATACACTTGCTGCTATAAAAGGTAGTACAAATCGCTTAGAAATTTCGATTAAAAATGGCAATGCCGCTAGGAGTATAGTTCCCAATTCTGTTAAGGCCCGAATCGTCTAGTTGTCTTTTTGGACAGATTCGAAAATGCTGAGCGAACTTTTGCCGTACTTGCGAGTTTGACAAAATACTAATCCATCTAGTAGATTCGGCATCTGGCGCGGCTCTCTCTTAGGGTGCTCCATCAGAAATAAACCACCTGGTTTAACTATTTTTGAATAAGGTTTATTAGCCCAGTCTTTTGCGTAAAAGTAGTCGTAGGGAGGGTCAAAATAAATCAGACTTGCTTGATAACCTCTCCTTAAAAATGTTTCGAAACTTTCTTCATATATTCGAGTTTTCAATGTATCTTGATCAATTCTTTTTGTCGCCACTTTAATATTTTCTCTTAAAATTTCGGCTACTTTACGGTCTCTCTCGACAAACAAAATATCAGTAGCACCTCTGGATGCGGCTTCCAATCCCATTGCTCCCGTACCGCTACACAAATCGATAAAATCAACACCTGTAAGATCTTGACCCAGAATATTAAAAACAGCCTCTCTTATGTTCCCCGTCGTTGGTCGTACCGTACTACCACTGGGTGAACTGAGCTTCATCCCTTTAAGCCTTCCACTTACGATTCGCATTTATTATGGCTCCAAATGAGTCATCATTCGAGGGAAGGGAATGCACTCTCGAATATGTCGAACACCTGTTATAAATGAAACCGTTCGTTCAAGCCCAATCCCAAATCCTGAGTGTACGTAAGTTCCATATCGACGTAAATCTAAGTACCATTCAAAAGATTCGGGATTTAAACCGAAATCTACGATTTTTTGCTCCAAAACTTTCAGATCATCTTCTCTCTGTGAGGCTCCGATTAACTCGCCATACCCAGGCGCCAAAAGATCACTACACAGAACACGATCCTCATTTTCAGGATGATTTTTCATATAGAAAGCCTTAGCTTCCCGAGGATAATTCATAACAAAGACGGGTACATCGTAGTTCTGCGTGAGGAGAACTTCATCCTCGGCTCCCATATCTTTACCACGAACTAATTTACTACCTTTTGAATGCAAATAATCAACAGCATCGTCATAAGTAATTCTTTTGAACGGATTTAAACATTTTTCTAGATCCGCAATTTTTCTACCAAGCGTTTTCAACTGTAGTGGACAGTTTTTAATCACATGCGCGATAACATACTGTAGCATCTCTTCTTGAATTCGCATATTTTCATCATTATCTGCAAAAGCAACTTCTGCCTCCAGCATCCAAAACTCAGTTAGATGACGACGAGTTTTAGATTTCTCAGCCCGAAAAGTTGGTCCAAAACAGTAAACCTTACCCAAAGCTGCGGCAGTTGCTTCAAGGTATAATTGACCAGTCTGCGCTAAGAAAGCTTGACCCTCATCGAAATACTCAGTTGCAAATAAGGTGGATCCCTCCTCGCCGATGGTTCCAGTAAGAATTGGGGAATCTGTAAGTACATATTGTCTTTCATAAAAATACTGTCTTAATGCATGAATAATTTCGTTTCTAACTTGTAAAATTGCTCTTTGCTTACGAGATCTTAACCATAAATGACGACGCTTCATAAGAAAATCAGGGCCGTGCTCTTTTTTAGTAATAGGATAATCATCAGTAATTTGTATTGGTCGAATTTCATGCACAATCAATTCACATCCACTGATTGACTTAGGATGCTCAACAACCTTACCAATTACCTCTAAACTAGTTTCCTGAGTCAAGGTTTCTGCAACATCCCAAGTTTCTTGACCCGAGTCCTCGATTGTTACTATTCCTTGCAATACTAATGTACCATCGCGCAATTCAATGAACTGAATGTTTTTACTTCCACGTTTATTGAATACCCAGCCTTTTAAAGTAACCACCTCGCCGAGATGTTGCTTTATATCTCGAAGCCATATCTTACTCATATATACCTCTAGTAATTAACATGACAAGCCTTACAAAGTGCATCCCTGTCGTTTTTAATCTTCAAGAATTTAGGATTTGATGTATGCGGATCATGGCATGATACACATGTAATGACTCTACCTATTCCCTCTACATAAGTTGTACCAAGAATTTTAGGAATTTGAGTTTTAGCTGAAGGGACTACATTTATCGGGTGACTGTGGCCAGGTAAAAAAAACTTACCCCCCTTTTTTTCAGCTTTATGACAACTGTAACACATAGCATCTGTTGGGGTTAACGGAACTCGTTTAGAATTCATCTTGGCAAGTGGAGTCGCCCAAAGAGCACGTCCTTTGGGATAATGAATATCATGACAAGCCTTACAACCAAAATCATGCTTAGTACCTTTTGTGGATGCCTGCGGAACCTCTACATTACCGACAAACAGTAAAATGAATAGTGTTAGGGACAAATGCCAAGTCTTATTTTGCGTCCTGTATCTCATTTTTCAGCTGCATACCTTTCAGCAGATACTCACGTCCCTGCTGCCAATCACCTTCTTGAAAGGCTAAGGTTGCCAACATTGAATAGCAATAAACCTTTTCCTCTCCAGAAGTTAAGTTCGAATCTAATCGTTGTTCCAATTCCAATCGCTGTTCATCTCCCGAAAGTAGAAAAAATTTCCAAGGTAGATCAGTATCTGTATTTTCTGAGCTTAAACTCTCCGAATTAAACACTTTTAGCTCTGGTTGCTCCATTTTAACTATGATTTGTGACTGCTGAAAACCAATGATTGCCATGACAACCAAAATAGTACATAAAACGCACATATTAAGATAGAGTAAACGTCTAGAATCCCTTAAAATTGGAGATACCATTAGATCTTCGTAAATGGCCGCATCCTGTTCAACTACGCTAACCTCTACATCACCTTCATCAGGGACTTCGTATTCATTCCCTGCGAGATAAACTCCATCCGATCTTTCAGTAAGATCTAAGCTTTCATTAGAACTATCCGAGTCAGCTACTCCAAAGAAAAACTCCTTTTCTTCGTTTGTTAAACGAGTTGCATCATTAGATTTATGTAACGCTTGATCAACTTGTCCCTCATCTTCCTTATTGAGAAGAATTCTCTCAAAATGTGAAGAATCAGATGTTTTTGGCAAATGATTTTCTATAAGCGAATGCATATCCCAATCA
Source organism: bacterium (assembly GCA_036339875.1). GTDB lineage: Bacteria > Muiribacteriota > UBA6191 > UBA6191 > UBA6191 > JAYZAC01. Next base: position 5,469 of record JAYZAC010000014.1, read on the forward strand.
GGATGAGTATGCTCCAATTCCTTCAGAATTGAATGACGCTTCTCCTTCGGCATATTGGAGATTAACTCCGCCAAAGTTTCATCAGCCTCTTGCAAAGACTTATCAAGCAAATCGCTCATAAATACTAGGCTCCAATTTCCTTTTCAACTTCACCACAAATTCTCGACGCATAATCTTTCAGCTGTTTTTCATCCTCGCCTTCCAACATTACGCGAAGTAAGTTCTCTGTTCCAGAGTAGCGTATTAAAACTCTGCCTTCATCACTTAATTTATCTTCAATGTCAGCGATAGCTTGACTAACAGAAATCATAGAATCTAACGGTTTCTTTTCTCGAATTTTAACATTCTGAATCACTTGAGGTAGTTTTTTCACAACTGATACAATCTCCGATAATGGCTTGCTACGTCTTTTTAAGATAGATAGCAACTGCAGAGCAGAAATTAAACCATCGCCTGTTGAATTGTAATCTAGGAAAATGAGATGACCTGACTGCTCGCCTCCAAGATTGTAACCTTCCCTCTTCATCGCCTCCACCACATATCGATCTCCTACGGGAGTCTTTATGATATCGATCCCATGTCGCCGCATAGCAATATCTAATCCCATGTTACTCATTACAGTGGTTACAAGTGTATTGCGGCTCAACCAACCTTGCTCGCGCCCTTCTATTGCAGCTAAACCCATAGCAAGATCGCCATCTACTTCATTGCCCTTTTCATCTGAAAAAATCACTCGATCAGCATCTCCGTCAAAGGCAATGCCTATATCAGCTCCAGATTTAATAACTTCCACTCGCATTTTTTCAGGGTGCAAAGCACCACATTGCTCATTAATATTCAAACCATTGGGGTTACTGTTAATCGTTATAACATCAGCTCCTAATTCGGCAAGAACTCCGGGGCCTACTTTATAAGCTGCACCATTTGCGCAATCAACAACAATCTTAAGACCATCTAAATTCATTTCTCTGGGAAAACTAGCTTTAGCAAACTCCATATATCTACCCACTGCAGTCTCCATTCGAAATGCCTTACCAACCATCTGCGCAGTGGGACGAATATTATCAACTTCACCTGAATCAATTAAGCGTTCAATCTCACCCTCAATAGCGTCAGATAATTTGTATCCGTCATTTTGAAAAAATTTAATTCCGTTATCTTGATATGGATTGTGAGAAGCGCTTATCATAACGCCTGCTGTCGCTCTTAGAGATCGAGTCAAAAATGCCACACCAGGAGTCGGAAGTGGTCCTGTGTACCAAGCATTCATACCCATGGAGCATATTCCAGACACCAATGCCGATTCAATCATATAACCAGAAACACGTGTATCCTTACCAATTACTATAGGATGATTCGTTCTTTCACCTTTATTACTTAAAAGATAAGCTGCAGCTCGCCCCACTTTAACCATCATTTCTACAGTCATAGGTGCGACATTAGCGGTACCTCTAATACCATCGGTCCCGAATAGTTTTCGCATACTTAAAATTCCTTTATAGACTTACTCTGCATAGCCTATCAGTACAAAAAAAGGCTCCATCAAGGAACCAATGGTCGAATTATATCAGAGAAGGCACTAAAAATGGTGTAAAATCGCCATTCCAATATGGAGTTTTACAGTGTCGAAAAACGCAAAAAATAGAGTTTTAGAACATCTAGATCAATTTTATCTTGGATGGTTTTCTCCAGCACACTTCGATCAAAAAGTTGAACACTTCTATTTCGAGTGCCTGGAAGAGTCCTTTTTATTTTTGAGTCAGTCTCCAAAATCAATGAATATTCAATGGGCACTATTACTAGAGCCAGCTTTTCTTGAAGACGATTTAGTATGGCAATTTTCGGATAATATAAAAACTTTATTTGAGAAAGAAAGTATTACGAGAGCTGCAGTTTTTGCATTCCGAACAAGACAAGCTAAAACACTTAAAGAACTACCTTCAGTCTTCAATAATGCTATTCACGATGCAATTCAGTATCGTGACTTAAGCTTGCAATCTCAAAAAAATAAATTAGATCAATTAACATTATTTAGACCTTCTGAACACCAGGATAAAATTAGTATTGAGACCATTAAAGCTGACACAACTGTAAATAAATCGTTACCATCTTTTCTCTTAGATCAACTTCATGAAATGGAATTAATCAAGTATTCTAAATCTCATAAAAATAAGCAATTACCTGCACAATTTGGTATAAATCTAGAAAAGTCAAAAGTACAGATAAATGGCTCTCATTCGATACGATTGAACCCTGTTATCATTCCCAGTGAACAATTTAAGCAAGCTAAACCGCTACCTTTCACCCTCAATCAATGGAATCGCTTTGATGTAAGAGGTATACCGGAATTTCTTACACCTCTATTACGTCAAGTTTTAGACGATCAACAGAATAAACACAGTCTCAGAGTTCAAAAAGATCAATTAAATCATCTTCTTAAACCAACACTCGTAACTTATATGCTGCAAACTGAAATTCCTCTTTACCTGAAAGAAGGGTCAAAAAGTAAACCAGTCCAACTAAAAACTATACGTGGTGCTCAATTAGAATTTAGCCCATCTGATAATGGATTGGATCTCCGACCTCAATTAATTCTAGATATTGGATCGAATAAACAAGCCAAAATAAAAAATCCTATTTTTTCATTAGCGATGGAGGAGCAGAATCAGATATTTTTCCTTTGGGAGTCAATGGATACTGTTTGTTTGATTCAACTACCTCAAGAACTAGCTTGGTTTACGATAGGTCAATTTATAAGACAGACACCATGGCTACCAACTAGTGCATTAGGTACGGTCGTAAAAAGACTCCAAGATCTTCAAATCACTAATCTAACAATTCAAACTCAGGTAATCCCTAGACATCGCGTGCAAGTACAACCTATTCCTGTAATTCGTTATCACGAAACTTTAGAGGGTGATGTATATTTTCAGCTTAGCTTTGATTATCAGACACCTTTTAATAAATTCTTAAAAAACACTAAATTAAATGGTGAAATCAAAGTTAAAAATCATGAGTCGTTTGAAAAAACATGCAGAGAATTCGTAATAAGTCAGTTACCTTTCAAGTATCTGCAAAAACCATACCGTAAAGCTGGGATAAATTTTGAATTCAAAATTTATCGTGAAGAATTTGATGTTTGGTTATTAGATGGTGCAGAAGATTTACTTGATCGTGGTTATGAGATTTTTAATCTAAAACTATCTAAAAAACATGCCAAAAGTAAATTAGTACGTATTAGAGTAGATTCTCATCAACAAGGACAATGGCTAAAAATACAGCTACAGCTTCAAGGAGATAAAAATAATCAAAACTTGAAAAACTTAGATTTAGCGCGAGGGTTTATCCAAGATGAACGGGGAGAACTTCTGAAAATTCACCCTGAAGATCTCAAACAACTACAAAAATTACTGATTCTTGGAGAACAGCCAGAAGAATGGAAAGTTCCCGTTGAAAGCCCTCAAATTTTAATAAATTTGCTTGGTGAGGGTTCTATTGGAAGAAAAACACTAAGACTCATTCGTCAAACTCAAGAACGCCTAAGCGGAATCCAAAAATTAGGGCCAATTGAGATCTCTATTAAACAAGCTAGAATGCTTAGACCTTACC
>JAYZAC010000015.1:0-10074 GCA_036339875.1 bacterium
CCTCCACCTGGGGGCGGTTACAATCCGGCGCCTCTAGGACCCTATCATCCTCCGGGTTCAGACCCCAATATGATTCCCCTACCACTAGATACAGCTCCAATGGCTCCTGGAAGCAGTAACTTGCAAGGTAGTGGATCTCAACTTCAATATAATGACAATACATTCTTAACAACAATTGGTGAATAGTAGGAGAAGCAAATGGAACTAATAAGAAAATCTTTTATATTGGTGGGCCTGAGTATGCTTGCTTTGAGCTTGTGTTTTGCTGCGCAATCACCCATGACTAAATATAAATTAATTCTCAATGCTGAGATGGGTGAAGAAACAATCAAAGGAAAACTCTTTTCAGAAATACTCAGAGATATGTCGTCGAATCAGACAAGACACGTAAAACTCTTGAAGGAATGGAGTGACGAGAAAGTCTTAACTCATTATGGAAAATTGAACCCCAGGGGTATCAAGGATAAAGAGCAAGGCAATGCTGATCTTGTTCGTAAAAAGCTGATTAAAAAAATTGAAAAGCGTAGTAAAACGCTAGCAAAAAAAGTATGGAGTGAACTTCAAGACAAATCTTTGGTACAGCTCAAGAACAACTTAAAGCAAACAATTGAATTAGATAAAATCCATCAGAAGGAAACCGCTCACAAAATTTCAAAGATGGAAGCTAAGAGCAAGGGAAATCCAGGAGGCGCTCCCTCCTCTCCATATTATTACCCAAACTATAATGGGTACTATAATTACTATGGATATAATTATCTGTATGATTACGGCAACTACACTAATCCTTATTACTACAGTTATTATTCTTACTATCCTAGCTATTATAATAACTACTACACTTATAACCCTTACCGCTACAATAGTTACTATTATGACTATTATTACTACCCTCGATACAATCGGACAGTTAACCTACTAGCGAGTGGACTTTTTGGTGTAGCAGCGGTGGGCTCTTTCGTAGATTGGTTATTTGATTAAGAAAATTTTCAAAATCTTTAGAGGACCGAGAAATTCTCGGTCCTTTTTTAATTTAACTCTTATAAATACTTTATTTTTGAACTTTTATTTAAACAATATGCAACTTCAAATTGTTAAAAACGTACTTACAATGAATCGAAAAGATTTTGGAGCTTTTTATGAACCCATTCAAGCTATCAGTAATACTAATTAGTATTATGATTAGTAGTTCACTTATTTATGGTAGTGAACTCGTTACTGCTGGCGAATCCTCTATTAAAGTCCACTTTGGACCATTACAAAAAGGTAAGGAAGGAACTCCATTAGCACAGAAGTTTATTAGATTTCTCGAAAGAGCTGAAAGTACCATAGACAGTGCCTTTTACGAAATTCGAGATCATCAAATCGTAGATGCTTTTATCGCCGCACACGAAAGAGGAGTAAGAGTTAGAATCTTACTGGATTCGGACCATTTCTTTCTTAAAGACCATTCCACACTTGAAATTGATTACAGTGATAACAACCCTTTTGCTAAACGCTTGATACAAGCGGGTATCGATGTGCGTGAGGACGAAAAACGTTCTGGATTAATGCATAATAAGTTCTGTGTCATCGATCAAAAACTAGTATGGAATGGATCGTATAATTTAACCAACACCGGAACTCAGCGAAATGAAAATAATGCCTTAGAGTTTCGTAGCATTAAATTATCGCGAATCTTCACACGAGAGTTCAACGAGATGTTTGAAAATAGGCGATTTGGAATCACTTCGCCCTCCACTCCAGATGAGCAAACAATTGATTTTGGTGGTCGTAGAGTAGAAGTATATTTCGGTCCAGAAGATAACCCGTTAGAAAAAATAGTGAGGCATGTACGCCAAGCTCGACAAGGCGTATACTTCATGCAATTTGCCATGACGGCTAATGATCTTGGTGATTTATTGATCGAACAACACAATGCTGGAATAAAAGTTAAGGGAATTTTTGACAAGATATTGTATCGGAGCACTGGGCCTTATGCAGAATTCTCCAAATTAACTCGCAATGGAGTACCAGTGGTCGTTTATGATTCGGCCTTAAGGGGTAAACTGCATCATAAAGTATTCATCATCGATCCAAATGGTAGAAATCCTAAAGTGATTACAGGTTCAATGAATGCTTCTAGTAATGGTAATTATTCGAACGATGAAAATATTTTAATCATTGAAGATCCTGTAATAACTAAAGAGTATTATCGAGTTTTCCGAGACTTGTTTGGTAGAACCTCAAGAGTAATGGCTAGCTTTAAGACTATCAAGCCATTAAAGGCCAATACAATTGTAAAACGTATAAGTCTTATGGTCACTTCCAATGGCGTTCGAACCCAAAAACTCAACATTCAATTCCCTGCTCGTTGGCCTCACCAAAGTGAGGATTTAGGACTCAAAGTTTACCGGATGCGCCAAGGTAAAATGATTGATACCACTTCACAAGAAAATCTTATGATTACTAGTAAGAACATGTATATTCGTAGTGCAAATCTAACCTCAGGTGGAGAAGGTGCAATGCTTATGGTGAAAATGAGCAATGTACTTACACCAGAGATTCCAGGTATGTATAATATGTATATTAAGGCTAAATCAAAGTATCAAGCTTACTACCCACTCAAAATACAACCTACGCTCGAAATTTTGGGTCAGAATGAAAAATCAGAGGTCTCAAATGAAAGCCAACTTCTCACAAAAATTATGCAGGGAAATTACCAACATTTAGAGCGTCTAATCCGTCACTGCCGTGACGGATACGGATGTAGAGATTTCACCGGAAGGTTTCTTGTTAGAAGTAAGCAAATTTTACGACAAAAAATCATCGTAGAAAATGATGTAATGGCTAGCAGAATCCTCGATGAGCTTAATAAATTGGATCGCGGTAATTTAGTGAATTACAGGTCAGAAAAGCTCCAACTTTTATTTGGTAAATCGGAAGAACTGCCAAAAATAGACTAGTTTCAACCAATATTGTATTAATACCCCTCATAAGAGCGACGATGCTTTAGGTGTGAATCAAGTAAAGTCAATCACTCTACCCAATGGCGTAACAGTCTTATACGAGCATATCGAACATATTCGCTCTGTCTTGCTTGGATGCTGGGTAAAACTTGGTTCCCGCGAGGAATCTAAAGATCTTTATGGGATGGCTCACTTTCTAGAACATATGCTCTTTAAAGGTAGCTCTAGGCGAAATGCCCGCGAAATAGCAGAAAGTCTCGAAGTGGTAGGTGGTGAACTAAACGGTTTCACTTCACGAGAAAATTGCTGTTATTACGGCAAAGTAACCAATGATAATCTTCCTCTAGTTTGTGACGTTCTTTCTGATTTAATATTCAATCCTAAGCTCGATCGTGAAGAAATAGAATTAGAAAAAAATGTTATCTGCCAAGAAATTGATATGGTTGAAGATAGTCTGGAGGAAGTAGCCCATGAGACTTTAGTGGGTATTATGGTAGACGAGTCTTTAGGGCACCCCGTAATTGGAACAAAACAACATGTAAAATCTTTCACATATAAAGAAGTAAAGAAATTCCATACCCACTTCTACCACCCAAAAAATATATTTTTAACCATGGTTGGTAATCTAAATGAGTATGATTTCGAATCAATAGCATTGCGGGATTTTGGTCAAATCAATAGTACTGCAAACCCTATGAAGCATGTTGTTAATATAAGTTGTTCCAAACCTCAAAAAAAATTAGTTCAAAAAAGTGTAGAGCAAATGCATTTAGTAATGGGATGGGAAGCTTTTTCAGTTCAACATGAACTACGCTACGTATTACATTTGATTTCTGCTCATCTGGGCGGAGGAATGTCTAGTATTCTCTTTCAAAAACTCAGAGAGGAACTAGGCTTGGTATACAATGTTTATAGTTTTATAAGAGCCTACAGAGATATCGGAATCTTTGGCGTATATGCTGGTCATACATCAAATGAACTAAAAATAGTTCATGAAACAATCCTTGAAGTGATAGAGAACCTAAAAAATAAAGGCATAGAAGAGTCACGACTAACGCAATTAAAATCACAACTCAAAGGAAATCTGTTACTTGGATTAGAAAAAACATCATTTAGGATGAACCGTATGGGAGTCGGCCATTTATATTTTGACCGTATTCTAAGTCCTGACGAGCTAATTAAAATGGTACAAGCTGTAACACAGAGTGATATCCGAAGAGTTGCCAACCAACTATTTGCAAAAGAATGTGCTTTAGTAGCAGTTGGAGACATAACCGAGAGCGAATTCATAAAATTCACACAGACAGGGAGTCAGTCATGAAAAATTACGGAATAGTTAGTATATCGATGCTACTAATATGTATATCCACGGTAATTGGTAACGAGAGTACAACTAACCAATCACAATTAATCTTGAATGTTCCCAGTGGTGTAGATTTTGCCCGAGAGTCACTGAACTTAACAATACAGTTACCCAATAAAATAAAACCAAGTGAAGAAGCAAAAAAATTGCAAAGGTCGATTATTCGACGCAAGCATGATTTCGATTCTAAACCATTCAAACGTATCTCATCAAAAAGTAGATTCGTACCAATTATGCGAAACTTTTCACGCAAAGGGATACTCACTTCAAAAACAGATAAACGTCAAGCTGAAAATCGCAAGGTTTTAAGCGTAGTCGCAGCTCGGATCGTAATCAGAGTTTATCAGGTTTTAAAGGAACTTAACGTTCGTAATTCATTAAGAAGTGCCGGAATTCGTAAACAAGATATTCTAGATCTAAAAGAATTGGTGGATGAAAACCAAAAAGATATAAAAATGATGACTTACAGTCCAACTGAAATCCACAGCGACTTGGACCAATTACTACAAAAGGTAAATAAAACTACAGGCAAGGGTGCTATTCGAATTACGGGACTTCAAGAGAGCGACGACGGAACCACAATCAATCTATTTATAACGAAAGAGTAGTTAAAAATAGGGCACTATTAAGGTAGTGCCCTTCCGATGCTAGCTTTAATCACCCTTTGAGTTCAGCTTTTAATTTTTCGAATTCATCATCAGCAGAATCAACGGCAACTTTACTCGATGCAGCATTATCGGAGCCAGTTTTGTCTTCAATGAGACCAGCTTCTGACTTAAGTGCCAGAAATTCAGCCTCAACCCCAGCATCAAAAGTTACGTCATCTAACTGATTATCGAGCATATCAGCATTTAGTTCTAATTGTGCTGTCGCTTGATCTTCAATGCCAGTTATTTTGTCTTCCAATCGATCAAAAGCTTCAAAGTGACTACTGTCATCTAAACCCGTCATCTGCTCTGCTATTGCTTTCTGAGTTTTGGCCGTATGATGTTTTGCCTTCAATAAATTCTTCTTGGCCTCAGACTCTTTTACCTTTTTCTCTAACTTTCGCAAGTTACTTTTTAACTTTTCGACCATCTTACTTTGCGCGTCAAGAGACGCTTTGATCTGACTCGCAATCTGCTCATGATGCTTTTTCTTCTGCAAAGCCTCTTTTGCCAAATGATCATTACTTTCATCATCATCATTGAGTATCTGCACTGCCTTCTGATGAAAGTTTTGAGCCTTCGCCACTTCCTTTTGATAATCTCTTTCAAGTTTTTTCTGATTAGCTATAGCCGAAGCTACGTGCTTTTTAGTACTTTTAAGCGCATCATTCATGTCACGTACCGTTTGATCGAGCATTTTCTCTGGATCTTCAGCACTGTCCAACATTGCGTTAACGTTACTAGAAAAAATTCTTTTAATTCTTTGCCACCAACTACCTGACATCTTATGTCTCCTTAAAACTACTACTTAATGCACTGATTAAAGAATGACTAACTTATAGTATAGCCTACTATGCATGGGAGTTTAGCACCTGATATAGGGGATTGCAAAATGTGCACACCTATCGTTAAAAATTAAATCAACAATTTAATAAAATTTTCTGGATTCCCAATTTTTTAGTCTACTGTGACGATATAAATTCAAAATACACTAATATTACAATGCTTGAATTTATTAAAATTTTCCTTCGTCTAAACTTAATTTTCCTGATCACTGTTGGGACTAATTGGTCAAATCCTCCTCAAGTCAGTTTTGATACCACCAGTCCGCAACAGCTAAATATTCTTACTCAAAATCGATTCATTCTAACTGCTACTGCTATTGACAATGAACCTGTCATATTCAACTGGAGTTTCCAATCTATTCCAACTGAGCTCAATGGAAATTCGCCTCAATTATCAATCATTCCATTATCAACAACGCAACAAAGAGTTGAATTCCAAATTGATCAAGAAGGTCAATACATTCTTCAGCTAATTGTTGATGATCAAGATGGAGATCCCCTGACTCAAGCTAGTCAAATCATGATCATTGATGCTGTTCTTTCACAGACTTTCTTTGTTTCTAACTCAGGAGATGACAATATTAGTCTTGAGGCCATAAGTATTGACACTCCATTAAAGACAATTGATAAGGCAATGTCATTAGCTGGACCTGGAGATACAATAATACTGTTGACCGATTCAGTGAGTACTCCCGCGCCAACAACTTTCCTAGTTAATACAATAAATTTTACGGCGACTGGAACGGATGTTAACCCTATTAATATAAGAGGAAGTAATCAAAATTTAATTACCTTAAAACCAATAGGAAGTAATATTGGGTTTAGCATCATCGACCGAACCAACATCAATATCAGTGATTTAATATTTGAAGGCTTCTCCTTAGCTGCAATTTCTTTAACCACAGCAAGCGACATAATCATCGATTCTTGTAGATTTCATAAGAATAATATTGGAATTAGCATTGAACAAAGTAATGACACGACTCTTAATGCAAATCTTATTTATGACAATACAACTGGAATACGAGTTAGCGAATCTAACAATATAGCTCTTAGGAACAGTTACATCTATCGTAATTCAGATTATGGCTACAGAATACTTAATCAAGGTCAAACCTCAATCAACAACAGCGTTCACAGTAACTCGTTTTATGATAATGGTACAATTTTCGATGAAACTACTCAGCATGCCGCCATAAACATGGGTAATAACGACAAGAATTCAGTTCGATTTAATTTAATGGTCAATAACATTAAGGATTATTATCAAGACAATAATATCTATCAGACTGAATTAAATTCAAATTTATCTTTCCTTAATGTAGGTATTCAAAGACAAGAGTCATTTTTGATTCCAAATGCTGCAGCAGACTGGCTTATTGAAGATCCCCTCTTAAAGGATCCTGAGAATGGTGATTTGAGACTTTTAGAGGGCTCTCCGGCATTATCTCGAGTAGAAATAAATGATGGAAATCTTTCCAACATTGGAGCTTTCCAAGGAACTCCGGCCACGAATATTTCCACGCGAACTATCTTTGTCGACTTCGATCAAGCAAGTAATAGTTTAATACAAAACGGACAATCAGGTAGTCCTTATGACTCGATCAATAAAGCCCTGATAGATGCTAATGCGGGCGATACTATAGAAGTTACAGCTAGTCAGCAAAAAGACTACACAATAGATTTCGACAATTTACAGTCTAATGTTCCTGGATGGGGTACGGTAAAAATTCTGGGAAGAAATAAACCAATAAATAACTTGAACATACCACCTAAATTAAGCTGCTTTCAAACGAACGGAAACGTTCTTGAATTGATCTCCAAACGATATCTAATTATCAATAATTTCGTATTAACTGGTTTCAAGACAAATAACAATATCGAGGTGTCCGACCAATGCTTAAATGGAGCATATATTAGAGACAGCCGTCATATCGAATTGAAAAATATTATCAGCCACGGAATGTTTAATGCTGGAATAGTCGTTGACTCATCCGAAAAGGTAAAAATTCAGTCTACTGTTTTACATGACAATACTTTTGCAATGGAGCTTGATAGTAATATTAGTCGTAATCAATTTAACTATTTTAATAAACTTACAATTTCAAACAATCTGAATGGTGTAAGCATTCAGAATAGTTTTAACACCACTTTGATAAATTCAATTTTCTACAATAATTCAAACTGCTTATCACCTGATCCAAGTAATCCACCAACTAATTTTATTATTAAATACTCTCTATGTAATCAGAGTGGAGTAATATCCAATTTTTTCTTAGATCCGCAAAGTAATAATAAAACTGGATTCGGTACAGCTTTCAATCCATTTTTTATTAGTGAAGATAGTACATATCAAAAAACAAACCCTTGGAAAGCATTTTTACTAAAAGCTACTAGTACAACTATTTCACCTGCTCTAAATTCCGGTCAACCAGATTACCCCGAACATTTAGTCCTGAAAGAATTCGGCCTCCCTTTAGACACTAATCCCCCAATCTTGAGTACCAAAGATGTTACTGGCGTAATAGATATGGGGGCATTTGAACAATCTCGAACCGACGTTGATGGCGATGGAATTAATAATATTATCGATGGAACTTTAGGTTTGGACCCTAACGATCAATTTGATGCAAATGCTGATTTTGATAACGATACTCTTAGTAACTTATTTGAGCTAAGTAGCAATCCTCCAACTAGCATAAATAGTGCTGACACTGATAATGATGGTTTCAGTGATGGTGTAGAGGTTGGAATAGGCAGTGACCCAACTGTTGATGATTCAGCTTTTATTATTTCTCAGGTTCCAAAACCTGTAATTCTGCCTCATGTAACGGATCTACCACCCAGCGTCTTTAATTTATCTGGAATGGAGCTAAATGGTAAAGCTGTGAATAACAAATGGATCTTATTAAGCGCCCCTGTAGGTATTGATGAAGCAGATATTTTCTTGAGTGAAAATTTCCAAGATCTTACAGTTCAAGCTACCATCCCCGGTCAATATGTAATTGGACTTGATCAACAGCTAGTACCAAGCGTGAGCGGCACAATACCGCTCGGCTCACTTGAAGAGGATAGATCTATAACAACTATTACTATTCAAGATGTACCTCCTACTCCCATTTTAGCTCCACCTGTTACTGTTGCTTACACTCCAGGGCGGGTCATATATTTCTATGGAAGTCCAGACATAATCGAAAATCCTTCTTTCGACTCTAATGGATCATCTATAATATCCTATGAGTGGGTTCAAACTAGTCCAAAATCATCTGAACCAAATCTAATATCAGTGGCGGATCCAACTCCAAGTATGGTTGTTCCAAACCGTTCCGCAATTTACGAATGGAAACTAAGAGTTAGTAGCAGTGGACCTTCGGGTATTCAAAGTAGCATCTCTGAAGATTCAATAAAAATACAAGTTCAAGGAAATCAATACTCTCTTCCAATAGCACAAGCCGGAGAGGATTCTTTTGTAATGACTCAAAATATTAATCAATTGAATGGAAGCGGCTCTGGGGATAGAGAAAATACAGATCTTCAATACTATTGGAGACAGACTAAAGGGTCTCCGGTACAATTTGTTAATTCTTCAATATGTCCTTTGGATGTATTTGAACCCAGCAGCTTAGCAACTGACACCACAACATGTACAACTACTCAAATATCCGAATATTTCTCCAGCTTTGCGGGGGTAGTAGAATTCGAATTAGTTGTGAGTAAGAATTTTGGAGGTTTAAATCATTTTAGCCAACCAGATACGGTCACACACATTATTGATTCGCCAACAAATGCAGTACCACAGGCTGTAGCTAGCGCACCTGATATAGGGTTTAAAGATACTATTGTTACATTAGATGGTAGTAGCTCTGCAGATCGACCAGCTGCTATTGGTGCCGGTATCTCAAGTACTCTGAACTTTAATTGGAAGCAAGTTTCGGGACCATCAGTATATTTAGAAACTACGACAATCTCGCAATTGCAATTCACTCCCATTGTGGAAGGGTTTTATACGTTTAGTTTGGAAGTAGAAGATTCTGAAGGAATAATTAGTAAACCCAAAATCATCCAACTAAGAGTCGATCGACAAGATTTTTTTCTTCCTACAGCGAACGCAGGTCAAGATCAAAATGGTTTAGTAAACCGAACCATATTACTTGATGGTTCGACAAGTACGGGAGGTAGTAGTCAGTTAATCAATTATTTCTGGAAACAAACCGGAGGACCAGAAACAGTTAATCTGAGTAATAGCAATGCATCTAGTACAAGTTTCTCGCCTA
>JAYZAC010000016.1:0-25092 GCA_036339875.1 bacterium
TTTGAACTGCTTGTATCCTGATAGAGATAGACATCGCCTAAACACATTCCCAAAAACAACAGAAAAGCTAGAAGTGCCTCTATCACCAGCACCAAAAAGATGCATAGAATTTGCCGTTATTAAACCTTGACCCTTGGTGAAACCGAACTCCTTATGTTTTGCCCAAGCAGATGAATAACCATAATCTTTGCGGGCTAAATAATACAGTGGAAAACCACTTGTTATATCAACATCTTTACCCTCTTTTCGACGAATTTTATCAACCTTCCCACTCAACGCTTGTAAACCAGGATCTTTAACACTGTTATCTGATGTGAATATTTTGTAGTCTGAAGTAAATAATTGATAGAAATCTGAAGAACCTGCTTCTCCGCGATACATATGAAAAGACTCAGCTGCATCCCCACTACCTGCTGTAAGATTCAGGTAAATATTCTTCTTTGAATTCGCTCCTGTACCCAATAGGTTATATGCCAACTTATTTTCGAATGGATTTATTGTTCCTTTATCAGCGCCTAAGCTACTAAATTCACCTACTATTCCATTATTCAGTTTAAGCCATTTACCTTTGTTTACGGCACCTTGGGGAGTCGCAGTAATTGTATTAAACTTTCCACCTAGATAGTCGACGGGACTTTCTTCCTGGAAACCTGAGGCATCTTGAGCAAATAAATTAAAATGTCTTACAGCCATTGGCTGTATTTGAACTCTCTTAAACTCGAATTTAGAGGTAATACTTTTCCAATCCGATTTTAGAACTTCGCTATTATTTTTTTTGAACACTTTGTAGAACAGCTGGTATCTAACTTTTAACTCAATGCTACCTTTCATCTCTTCGTTACTGGATACAAAATCTTCTCGATCTTCAAAATTTTTATGTTTGATAAATTTTAGGTCAACTTCAGCGTCAAACGAACTCCCTTCGTTATCCCAAAGATCAGACATTATAGCCCCATATTCTCCTGTAGGGTTCTTAATACTTATTACATTTTTTAACTCAACCCTATCTTGTGTTTGTAAAGCTTTAAAGTGTTTTTGGAACTCCGGGGTTTTAGCCTTCTGTTCTACAATTTTCTTACACAAGGAAAGAATTGCATCTCCAATAAGAATTGATTTTTCGTTAATTTGTAATCGATGAATTTGTCTCATCGAATTGGAAGCATAGTAATTAAAGCCCAAACCTACTGCCGTAATGACGCCCAATACGATAAAAGCCAGCAGAGTAACTGACCCCCTACGCTGGTTATTGGAGTGCAATTGTGAGACATACGTGCAAATCATAATGAGCCTGTGTTGGATTATACAGGATTCGAAACCTCAACCCAAGTTATGCTGTAATGCTTATAACGCTTGTTTGCTGAGTTGTACAAAGGTTATAATCCGCGGCCAATTTTGTAAGCAAGTCGAGGAGTGAATATGCTTCCAAAGAAATATAAAGCCAAAGAGTCCGAACCGCGCTGGCAGAAATACTGGTCTGAAAACAATGTTTTCGCTTTTGACCCGAACTCGAAGAGTGAGGTTTACTCTATCGATACTCCGCCTCCTACGGTTTCTGGCGTTCTGCATATTGGGCATGTTTATTCTTACACTCAAGCTGAGATAGTCGCAAGATACCAGCGAATGAAAGGTAAAAATGTGTTTTACCCATTCGGGTTTGATGATAATGGGTTACCTACAGAGAGATTCGTAGAAAAGAAAAACAAAGTTCGAGGTAAAGATCTCAAGAGATCAGAATTTAATGATCTTTGCCGAACTACGGTAGCTGAACTAGAGGAACAATTCCGAACCATGTGGAGCGCTTTGGGTTTTTCTGCTGATTGGAATCTTTGCTACAGTACAATAGAAGAAAATTGTCAGCGAATTTCGCAAAGAAGCTTTCTAGACCTTTTGAAGAAGGGTCTCGTTGATTATCGCGAAGAACCGAATATGTGGTGTGTTACCTCACAAACAGCCGTTGCCCAAGCTGAATTGGACAGTGTCGAGCAAGAGTCAACCTTTAATGATTTGAAGTTTGATATTAAAGAGGGAGGCGAAATAATAATCGGAACAACTCGTCCCGAACTTTTACCATCTTGCGTCTGTATATTTGTCCATCCAGATGACCCTCGCTACAAAGATCGTTTAGGTAAAACCGCCATCGTTCCTATTTTTGGTCACGAAGTACCAATTTTAGCTGATGAAAAAGCAGATATGGAAAAAGGAACCGGAGCGGTAATGTGCTGTACTTTCGGAGATAAAACAGATATTGAGTGGTTTAAAAAACATAAATTACCACTTAGAGTTTCGATTACACCCTACGGCAAAATGACTGACTTAGCAGGTCAGTTTGCAGGACTTAAAATCAAGGAAGCTCGTAAAGCTGTACTTAGTAAACTGAACGAAGATGGCATATTACTTAATAGCAAATCAATCGTGCATGCAGTAAATGTCCACGAAAGATCTGGAACAGAAATTGAGTATTTATCGACTAGGCAGTGGTTTATCAAGTTAATGGAGCGTAAAGATGAATTGGTTGCTCTGGCAGATAAAATTGAATGGTATCCCGCTTTTATGAAACAACGTTATGTCCATTGGGTTGAAAATCTTGGTTGGGATTGGTGTATCTCCCGACAACGATTCTTCGGAGTCCCCTTCCCAGTGTGGCATTGCAAAGATTGCTGTCAGATGCTGTTACCAGAGGATTCACAATTGCCTGTTGACCCTCAGGAACAAGCTTATCCGGGTGAATGCACTAATTGTGGAAGCAGTAATATCGAACCTGACCGTAATATCATGGATACATGGGCGACATCTAGCGTCACCCCACAAATTAACTATCGCTGGGGTGAGAATGATTCTAGGGAAGAGCATTTAGCACCCATGAGTATGCGTCCACAAGCTCATGACATCATTAGAACATGGGCTTTTTATACAATGGTCAAAGCTTATTACCACCAGAATGATATTCCATGGAAAGATATAATGATTTCCGGTCATGTACTCTACAAAAAGGGCCAAAAAATAAGTAAATCTAAAGGCAACTCCAAATCGGGCCCTGAGCAATTAATAGATCAATATAGTGCTGATGTGATCAGATACTGGACGGCAGGAGCTAAACTAGGAAGTGATTGCTACTTCGAAGAAAATGAATTCAAAATAGCGGCTAAGCTCGTCACTAAAATCTTTAATGCTTCAAAATTTGCCCTAATGCATCTAGAGAGTCTTGAAAAGTTTGATGAAACTAAGATTACAGTGGCAATTGATAGAGCCATGATGTCTCGCCTTAGTAAGACTGCTTCCAGAGCTGATCAATTTCTATCTCAATATGAATATTCATTAGCATTATCAGAGATTGAAGGCTTTTTCTGGGATTTTTGTGATAACTATATGGAATTAATAAAGCATCGTATTTACAATCCACAGGAGCATGGCGAAGGTGCAGGAGAGTCCGTTCAGAATTCACTTTACGCAATTGTATACGGTGTTATCAGAATGCTAGCTCCTTTCATTCCGCATATCACTGAAGAGATATATCAGGCATACTTCAAGCAGCGAGAAAAACATGTTTCGCTTCATTTAGCCGATTATCCAAATGGTAAGAAATCTTGGGTAGATGAACAGGCTGAAAAAGTTTACGAAGAAGCATGTCAATTCGTAGCTGTAGTAAGAAAATTTAAGACAGAACAGCGCTTAAGTCTTAACACTGAGTTAACTGAAATTCAGTATTTGAGAACTCAATTTGGACTATTTAGAGAAGCCCAGAATGATATTCAAAGGGCAGCACGCTGCGATAATGTGAAAGCAATGGATTCTCTTGATGATGTGGGAAGTTTAGTAGAATTTGAAGGGAAACTATTAAGGATAGGCAACCCAATTGAGGAGGAAGCTTGAAAAGATTATTTCTCTACAAAATTACGAAAACAGGCACTGGTTCCGTACCGGTCTGGTCCTCGAGTCTTGTTGATGAAGAACAAGCAAATAAATTGCATTTTATTTTTCATAATTATGCTGGGCAAAAATCAGACTTCATGGTCTTTTTGGACGAATTCGATACAACTCAAGTACCACTCTCACACATTGACACCAGCGCAACCCTGTTAGCACCAATGGAAATCAATGTACTCCGCAAGCATGGCCTAGACCGTGTCGGTATTATGAGCCCCTTAGATCTCTTAGAAGAATTCGAATCTTTGATGGGTGATATTCTTCTGGATGAAGATGAAGGACAATATTATCTAGAAGGTGAAAAAGATGAACCCGAAGATTTAGCCGACGAGAATTATGAGGAAGAAATGGTACACATCCCAAGGTCGACAGGTAAAGGCTCGATTATTATCTAGATAAATAAAAAACTAGGACCCAGCGATACGAAGTAGAACTTTACCCAGAATCATATTCTGTCTGATCACACCCAAACTTTCTGTATCAGTTGAATATTGACTAAGTCCCTTTACCTTATAACCTCCAGAACTTACACCACAAATTTGCTTCACAATGTTACCGAACTGTGGATGTTGGATGACCACCCAATCATCCAACCGCAAACGATTTAAAAAAAGAGATAGGACCACAATATAATCGCCATCATTCAAATCTGGCTCCATACTGTGGCCCTTGACTTTTTTAATTGATATCATCCTAATTTAGGATAGACTACCTCTAGTTCAGGCTTGTAGGGACTGGTTGCGCGATAGGTTTCAACGCCTTTAATCTCCCAGAAGATTTCAGCGAATTCATTTAATTTTTCTAGTAATTGCAAAGAGGCCTCTTTATTCACCTCTTGACGCACTTTAGAGCCCAATAACATGATGCTGTGAGTTAACTCATGTAGATTTGGGTATTTTTCAAATTGAGGTGCCTTATAGAAATCGCCCCAGATTACCCTAATTTCATGCTTAACTATCTCAGCATGCTTTTCCTTTTCAGCTACATATCGACTCACTTCATTCAACCACTCAACGCTGCTCTTTTCGTTTTTATGTGCAACAATAAGATCAGTCATTCTAATCGCAGTCAAACAAGCCACTAGAGCATGATGAGGATCATAAATTCCACATGGGATATCGCAATGGGCTTCGACCTCCTCAAAAGGAGTAATTTGGTTAATTAAATTTAAGGTTGATTTTAGCATTTTTAACTTCTTTCCTATCTTGTAATGGATTAAACAAACAGAACTCGAAAAAGATACTAAACATAGCCTAATCCAACAACCCCTGTTTCAGCTTGTTTTTACTTTGAAATCATTCTGAAGGTAGAATAACTATAGTTCACCAGAAAAATCTAGATCGCTAAATCCTTATATTGATGACGAAAATATTCGAAAAATTCACCACGCTTACTGACTAGTTCTTGATAACTACCTTGCTCTACAACCTGACCTTCCTTTAGCACGAGAATCCGATCAACATGCCTAACAGTACTTAGCCGATGAGCAATGATTATAGCTGTTTTATTTTTCAAGAAGAGATTGAGCTGATTTTGTAAAAACTGTTCTGTTCTCACATCAACATTTGAAGTAGCCTCATCTAGTAAAAAGATATCAGCATTTTTTGTATATACTCTACCAAACGCAACTAACTGCTTTTCTCCTAAAGAAAAGTTCTCTCCATTGTGCTCTACATCTTTTAATTCCTGACCCAATAAAGTAAGAAAACCACTGTTCTTCAAGACTTTAACCTGTTCGGCAGACGCCTGATTGAACCTTTCTTCAAATAATGAAAGATTCTGCTGAACTGACCCCGAAAACAAATAAACATCTTGGAGTACAAAACCAATTCTCTCTCGAAGGCTAGTTACTGGGATATTTTCCAAAGAGTGATTGTCGAGAAGTATTTCACCTGAACATGGCGAGTAAAATCTATTAAGTAACTTAATAATTGTTGATTTTCCTGCCCCTGTACGCCCAACAATGGCCACTTTTTCACCTGGCTTAATTGAAAAATTTAGCGACTTGAGCACTAACTCTTCTCCGTATGAAAATTTAACATCGCGAAATTCTAAAGCGGGTTTTAATCGACTGACTTCGGAAGCCTCTAAAGCAGGTTGCTGATTAACTTCAGCCTCTTCAGACTCTCCCATGATATTGAAAATACGCTGCATAGATGTCCAGGCATTCTGTAAATTGTTAAACATACCCGTAAGATGACGAATCGGATGCATAATACTTTGGACATAAGTTACAACTGCCACTAACTCAGCAAAACTAAGAGTTTGAGCGTGAATTTGGCTAGTGCCATCAAAAATGATGCAAGCCAATAAAAAAGATCCCATGAATTCAACAAAACCGTAAAAGGTTGGTTCCACATTATTCAGCTCATGATATTTTTCAGTATACCGACGAGATAATTTATTAAATTCAGCTAGAACACTTTGTTGTTTCGAAAATCCATGAATTACCTCAAGTCCACCAATCGCCTCACTAACCGCCGTAGTCATTTGAGATAACAAGCGCTTGGCACTGGTCATACCTTCTCTGATTAATCTTCCGATCCATGCTGTGACTTTCAATAAAATTGGAATGGCTATCACAACATACAAAGTTAAGCGCCAATTCATGTGCAACAGAATACTTAGTATCCCCACAATTGCGAGACAGTCTCCGACTACTCTAACCAAGCCACCGGAAAGAGCGGCTCTAACGGCTTCAACATCACTTGTTAGACGAATTATAATTTGTCCACTGTTCTTTGAATGAAAGAATACGAAAGGTAGCTTCAATATATGATCAAATAGCTCTTCTCTTATATTTTTGACAATATTCAAACCAGCATAGCTAGTTGCCAGTACTTGTAGAGCTTGTAGTACAAAATTTATTACAATACAAATCATGAACAATAAAACATAATCAAGAGCTAAGGCTAAATTCTCAGCACCTTGACCTTTCTCAACAGCTTCCAAAACCCACTTGATAATTGTAGGCCTTACAATACGAAAAAATTGTACTATTGGAATCATCACCAGCCCAAAAATGAGATAGGATCTGTATCGATAGCTATGTCTTAAAAACCATTGCAACATAGACTTATACCGCTGCTCCAAATTGACGCTGTAATTTGATCATTCGTGAATAGAAACCTCCACTTTCAATTAGTTCACTATGAGCCCCTTGTTCAGTTAGAACGCCTTGCTCAAATACCAATATTTTGTCGCAATGCTTCAATGTTGAGCCGCGATGGGAACATAAAAATACTGTTCTATTCCTCTTTTCTCGTAATAAATTTTGTAATATTCTTTCCTCAGTTACAGTGTCTAAGGCAGAAAAGCAATCATCTAGAATCCATACAAGCGCGGAATCCAAATATGCCCTAGCAATACTCACTCGTTGTTTTTGGCCTTGACTCAGCCGAACCCCTTTTTCTCCAACCAAGGTATCAAGTCCTTTCTTAAAACTTTTTACATCCTCTGAAAGCGCAGCAAAATCTAAGGCCTTTATAAGATCTTTATCTTCAATGGATCTATGGAAAATTAAATTTTCTCGTAGGGTTTTGGAGAATAGAAAAATTTCCTGAAAAACTGGATTGAATATCATCCGCCAAAGATACGTGTTAGTCTGATTATTTAATTCAATAGACCCATACCTAATACTTCCACTTTCTAATTCCTGTAAAGCTAATAAAGTATGGAAAAAAGTACTTTTACCTGAACCAATAGCCCCACAAACTCCGATCATTTCACCAGGTTTAACGATTAGATTATCAACTCGCAGCTCAAAAGAATCATCAGAGTTGTATTTAAATCTTAAATCTTTTACTTGTAGTTCAGAGGCATAAACTTTATCACCCTTAGTTTCGAAGTACTCAATCTCTTCGTCATATCGATCTTGTAGTCTCTTAAAGGATGTAAATCCACGATTGAATGTGGACATTCCAAAGCCTACTGAAATTGAAGCAAAAAGAATGTAAGCAATATAACCATGAAACGCTATAAACTCCCCATTAGTTAGTTGGCCATTAAAAATCATTTCACTTCCATATCTAAGTACTAGATACTCACCAAAGCTAGCGATAAGTATTAACCCTGGAAGTAACATCGTATCTAAAATATTTACAGACCAAGCGCTACGATAATGATTCAGATTAAAATTACGAAATCTATTTTTTAATCCATCAAAAGCATGAAATGATTTAGCTACGTGGATCCCAAAAACTGTTTGTGTTACAAACTCAGTTACATCTCCAAGCTTTTCTTTTACATCGAGATTTTTATAGTAAAGTTTTTGATTCAAGTAGGCTATGTAAATGAGTAAAATCGGGTACGGAAATACAGATAGCAAAGTGAGCTTAGGTGATATTGTAAGCATTAAGGGTATACTGACTGCGTAAACTAATAAAATGTTGAATAGTTGAACCGTTCCGAAACCTAAAAAAATCCTAACTTGAGTAGTATCCTCGACCATATTTGTCACGAGATCTCCTCGACCTAAAGTCTTTAATTTCCAATTCGGGATCTTTAGGATAGCCTCCATTAATCGATGACGTAGATCGTGTTCTTGCTCACGACAAGCTCGGTATACGAGGATTCGAGAAATCGTTCTAAAAATAAATTGAACCAGAGCTAACAAGGCTATAATACCTGGATAGTACAACTGCCTTAAAATATCACCCTGGCTTGACCCTTGGTCCACAGCTTCTTTTACAGCCATGGGAATTATTGCGGCCACTATGTTAGTCAACAGAAGACAAACGATGCTCCAAAAATAGAACCAACGATAGGCCCACGAAGACCGTAATATCTCCCTTAAAATACTCATATTATTAGCTTAAATTCTAAGTTATTAGCTTGTAACAACTCTACTTGATTACCTCGAGGGTAGCAGTCTTCATAAGATTACGGAAAAACTGTTCCACCTTCAGCAAAACATCTCCTTTTCTAGCTAGAAGTCGATTTAAGTCCCCCTGTACTTGAAAAAGGAACTCAATATCTTCATGACGTAAAATAGCCTTAACTTCTCCCACTCGAATTAGCATTTCATCGGGATTCATACTCCATAATTCCTGCCAAGGTATAGATGTCCTAGCTGAATTTTTTGCTATCACGTATGACAGAGATTCAAGATATAAGTGATTGAAATTTTTTAATTTGAAGCGAGTAAAAGCCCTTAAATACCTTAAAGCTTCATCACTATCTCGCACATATATTAGACTTTTGATGTAAGGAATATAATCCTCTTTATCATAGGGCTGTAATTTGGCAATCGCTGTAAAAAATTCTCCTGCTCTCTTCATGTTCCCTTGAGCTATTGCAACTTTTGCTGATATTGCCAAAACTTGTAGATCATCTGAAAACTGCCTTCTGGCCTGCTTCATTACTCGTGAAGCATCTGTGTTTTTCTCTAGCGCAATATAACTTCTCGCAAGATTTAATACTAAATCAACACTTTCGGGGTAAGTTACAACTGCTTTTTTCAAAAGATTTACAGCCCTTGAAAATTCGCCTTGCCCCAAATAACAGTCAGAACTACCTAGCAGTACTCCGCAAGATTCAAATTCTGCGTTTTTACATTGATCAAAATACCCCAAGGCGACATCATAATTTTCAAAATGAGTATATAAAGCACCCGCTAGTTCTTTGACTTCCATAACATCGGGATATTTCTCCAAAGCTTTTTCGATCCACTTTTTACCGTAGGCAAAATCATCAAGATCTATTGCAATTCTGCACAGTTGCAACATAGCCTCCAGGCTATCCTCATTACGACCAAGAATTTTCTCATAATAACTAGCCGCTCGTTTACTTTCTCCGATCATCTGATAAATGTAGGCAATCTCTTGCAGAATTACACTAGACCCAGGATACCGTCGACTTAAAGTCGTAAATTCCGATAGAGCCCCCTTCCAATTACCGCTATCAGTATACTTCTCAGTAATCTGAAGTATGGAGGCTTGAAAGGTCGCTCGGTCAATATCGTTATTGATAGTCACTGCTTTACTTTCATGCATCTTCATCTCTTTGGACTCTAGAGCATAAGCCTTCCAGTAGCATTTACGAGCTTCGGTATAATTTTTTAGCTGTCCATGAAACATCGCAAGTTTTCGATAAACAGAAGAATCGTTCTGTCTAAATTCTAATAATTTACTTAGGGTAGCGACTGATTGATCTAATTTGTATTGACTAGCATAGCAATCGCTGAGCATTTCATAAGCTCTCTCATATTCTGGATTAATTTCAATCACTCGCTTATATCCACAAGTTGCCAAATCGAATTGACCTTGCTTCTGAATCGCCTCGGAATACATTAGAAGAGCTTCTATATCATCACGATTTTTTTCCAAAAATTTTGTTAGTATTCCAGATGCATTCGAGTACATCTCTAATTCGAAAAAAGCTCTTCCCAAAGCTTTTACTACCATAGAATCTGTTGGAGAAATTTCATGAGCTTTTTCAAGAAAATCCAACGAACGAGACCACTCCTCTCGAGACTGTAAAGTTTTTCCTGCGTTATATAAAGCACTCAAATCATTCTCATCAAGCTCTATAACCTTAAGAAAATAATCTAGTGACATTTCATAAGATTTTTTTACATGAAAAATTACTCCCAAGTTTAACAACGAAGGTCTATGCCCTTTATCGTGATTCAGGATTTTTTGATATCCTTGGATAGCTTCGTCATAACTACCTTGCCGATGAGCCGATAGTGCATTTTCAAAACTACTACCAAGGTCAAAAACCAATTGTTTAGAAGATTCCCTCATATTCCCTCTTAGGTGCCTGATATACTCGTTTCTTGAGGTCAGCTTTTTTAGCTTTCGGATCAGTAAAATAATCCAAGTTACCTATCATTTCATTGTAATAACTATTCTCATCGATACCACATTCTTTATAACGCGTCCCAGATTGAAAAAATCGATAAAAAAGGCGCCCCATAAACGAGGCATTTTTGTTTTTGACAACATTCATTTCCACAATTGGAACCATTAAGTCCTCTGTCCCAAATTCCCATTCTAAAAAAGGAGTTTCTCCGTTAGTGAGTACATCACTATATAAAAGAGCGACCAGATCGGTATCATATACCAAGCTAGGCTGTAACTCTAAATCAGAAATATGTGGACGTTCCTTTCGAGTTCCCGAGATAAGAGGACTTGATAGCAGAACAGCTGTGCTTAAAAGTCTCGCTTTAGACTTTAACTCACTGACCATGTAATCTATTTTCTCAATGCGACCACCGGGTTCTGATGTTCTCAAATTACTTATCGGGTCTATGGCTACCACCATAGGTTTATTAGGATTTTCATCACGTAAATTTTCCATTTGCTTTATCACATCTTTGAACGAATGAATCCCGTGGCTTTGATCTACCAAGATAACTCTATCTTGCAGGGACTCCATAACTTTTAAACCTTCTTCTCGACTCCTTAAATCATCTTCATCCGTTATGCGAGAAGGATCTCTGATCTGCTCAATAGTCAGTTTTGACGAAATTGCATACAAGCGGGCTACGAGGTCTAAATACGACAGATCCATTGAGAAAAAAATACCTACCATATCTTCATTATTGGTTAGTAAATTAAAAAATATCTGTGTTACAAAACTAGATTTACCGCAACCGGCTCCCCCCGCGAAAAGATAAAGTCTATCCTTTGTTGCTCCCACTAATTCATCATAGACCGACCACCCGGTATTTCGTCCTACATGGGGCCATTCGGCCTTCCCACTGTCGTTTATTTCATTCAGAAGGCGCATATGCTCTCGAAGATTTAATTTTTGTTTCGCTTTGACCATTTAATTTCCTAGTTTTTAATCACTCAATTCAACTTTTTCAAAAAATTCATCCTCGGTCCACAACTGTATACCCATTCCTTGCGCCTTTTTTAGTTTGGATCCTGCTTTTTCACCATATACTAAGATTGTTGTACTCTTTGAAAGAGAATTCTGAACAATTGCACCATTTTCTTTGGCAATTTCTTGCGCTTTCGATCTCGAAAATCTCTCTAATTTTCCTGTAAAACATATGCTTTCGGAACTTAATATCCCATTGTTATTTAGATTATTCGACTTAGAGCTTACATCTTCAATCGCCACATTGTACTGCTTGATACTTTGAATTACTTTGAGGCAATATTCTGAATCAAAAAAGTGAGCAATAGAATCTGCCATTACTGGTCCAATTCCATCTAGAGACTCTAAATCCTGTTTATTTACTTCTAGAATCGCATCCAATGTTTGAAAACTCTCTGCTAGTAAATAAGCTGACTGTAAACCTACGTGAGGTATCCCCAATGCATATATAAAACGTCCTAATTCTATTTTTTTTCTATCCTGTACAGCATTAAATAATTTAGTAGCTAATTTTTCTTTAGTTTCTTTTAATCTTAAAAAATCATCAATTTCTAAACCAAATAAATCCAAAGGATTCCCAATCATATTTAACTTCAGTAATTGTTCAAGGATAGATTCTCCAACACCCTGAATGTTTAATGCATCGCGCGAAACAAAATGTTTTAACTTCCCTAGTAACTTAGCAACACAATGTTCATTCTGACACCGGAAAGCAACTTCTCCGAGCAATTGTGTTACTTCACTATTACAGGCAGGGCAAGTAACGGGTAATTCGAATTCATCAAGTTCCGAATCGCGCTGCTCAATCAGAACAGTTACAACTTGGGGAATGATATCTCCAGCCTTCTCAATCTTTACATGATCCCCTATTCTAATATCCTTTGAACGAATTTCATCCCAATTATGCAAAGATGCAAAGCGCACAGTTGAGCCTGCCAAAAAAACCGGCTCGAACTCAGCAACTGGAGTAAGGACCCCCGTACGACCAACTTGGACTGTAATATTCTTAATAACAGTCTGGGCCTGTTCTGCTTCGTATTTGAAGGCAACAGCCCATCTTGGAGATTTACCAGTACTACCTAACTCTTCATAGAGACTGTAGTCATTCACTTTAATCACCACTCCATCAAGATCATAATTCAAAGTGTGACGTTTTTTACCTAGATTGGTGTAGAAATCTATAACCTCTCTAATATCAGCGCAGTAAGCCGACAATGGGTCTGTCTTAAAACCCAGCTGTCTAAGCATATCTATTGCTTGTTGATGGGTTGTAATTGAATGCGTTTCTCGATCTAGAATATCGTAGAAGTAGGCATCTAAACCTCGCTTAGCAGCAATCGTTGAATCTAATTGCCTAACCGTACCTGCAGCCGCATTTCTAGGGTTTGCAAATATTTTCGAACCTTCCTCTTCCTGCCTCATATTGAGCTTTAAAAATTCATCTCGTGGCATCACTACTTCAGCTCTTAAACACAAATCAATATTTTCTGGAAGCTTGAGTGGAATACTGCGAATTGTCTTGATGTTTGATGAGACATCTTCTCCGATTTTTCCATCTCCACGAGTTAATGCGTGACTAAAATACCCTCCCTTGTAGTATATAGCCATAGACAGACCATCAAACTTTGTCTCACAAAAAAACGCCGGATCATTATTTGAAATGAGCAGTTTTCTGAGCCTAGAAACATATTCCTCTAATTCTTGATTGTTGTATACATTTGATAAACTCATTAACTGATATGGGTGAGTACCTTTATTGAATTGTTCTGCTACCTCTCCGGAAACTCTTGAAGTCGGAGAAAACTCTAACTGCCAATCTGGATTTGCAATTTCGATTTCATGCGCCTCCTTTAATGCCATATCATAGTCATAATCAGAAACCAATGGCGCATCTAGCACATAATAAGCGTGATCCCATTGGATAAGTTTATTAACTAATTTCAGATATTCTGACTTAGAGCTCAATTACTTTCCTCCAGATGAACAAGATTAAACACTTAAATGACTAAGGTCGGATTATATCAAAACAATGCAATCTTAGACTCACTGATATTCCAGAGGTTTGCTATAATGCGGCATATAACCAGAAGGTCAACACTTACTCAACGCTAAATGATAATCCGACGCTTAATATACATTGTTCTCGCACTAATCATAGGGATTGGGTTATATCTGTTTATACCTAATACTTATCAAACTCAAATAAGGCCCAATGTGGATCAACCACGCTTTGGTGGAACTTACAAGAGAGCCCTACCCGGTAAACCAGAGACATTAGATCCAGCACATTGCTTAGACACAACCTCATCAGAAGTAATTGGTCAAATCTTCTCCAGACTCTTACGGATAGATCAGGAAATGCAAATACAACCCGACTTGGCATCGACGTATAATATTTCCGCCGATAAACGAATCTACTCTTTTACCTTAAAGAAAAAAGTCCGCTTTCATACAATTACTCAGAATGGAATCTTGACCGCCAATCAAGGTAGAGAATTAGTAGCAAATGATGTTAAATATAGCTTTGAAAGATTATTAAATCCGGAAAATAATAGCCCTAATGCTAGTTTACTCCATGTTATAAAAGGGAGTGATGAATTCATCGAGGGAAAAGCAGACCAAGTAGAAGGGATCAAGGTTCTCGATTCTCACAAGCTGGAAATCGAATTGAAAAATCCATTCTCACCTTTTCTCTGGATATTAGCCACGCATAGTTTGAGCATAGTACCTTGGGAGGACGTGGAGCGCTGGGGCTCGGTCTTTAATGAACATCCTGTAGGAACAGGACCTTTTATCTACGAAAAAACTACTAAGTCAACATCAAGTGAAAGTCCATTTGAAGGCTCTATTGAACTAAGATCGAATTTAGATTTTCATCGGGGTCGGCCTTATCTAGATAAACTTCAGTTCTTATTTATACAGCAGGAAAATCTCTCTTATAGTCTCTTCGAGAGACATGCATTTTTCCATATGGATCGCATCCCTCCCGAGCATCTTCGTAATGCTCTCAGAAATAAGGCCTATCGCTTTCAAGAACGTACGTCACTTGAAATATCATATCTTGGAATGAATTCAAAAATTGCACCTTTTGATAACGTACATGTTAGAAAAGCTCTGAACTATGCAGTCAACAAAGATCTGATTGTTAGACATATTTTATTAAACCGCGGTGGTCTAGCAAACGGTCCACTTTCTCCAGGTATCTCTGGCTATGACACTAACCGACTAAAAGGTTATGAATACAACATAAGTAAATCTCGTATGCATTTTAGAGAAGCTGGTTACCAGTTCGATATCCACGGAATGATCAAAAACTTTCCTAATCTAACATTACAAATAAACCAATCCCAGCTCACCAAAGCAATTGCACGTGTGGTTCAAGCGAATCTTGCTGATTTGGGAATTAAACTAAATTTAAAGTCATTACCTTGGAGTAACCATTTTCAAACGATTGATCGAGGTGAAAGTGGCTTTTTCAGTTTAGGCTGGGTCGCAGATTACCCAGATGCTGATAATGTTCTGTACAACAATTTTCATACCAGCAGTATAAGTAGTACCTATAATTCGGCCAGATACTCAAACCAAGAAGTTGATAACTTACTAGATCGAGCCCGTGAAATTGGAGATGAATCTACCCGTTTAGAACTTTACAGAAAAGCTGAAGCAATAGTGATCGACGAAGCACCATGGATATTTCTTCATTATCCCACAACATATGTAGTCTCTCACTCTTATGTACATGGACTGAATCTTTCGGCTTTTGGTAGTAGTGAAACAGACTACTATCAAGTTTGGTTGAGTCCTGAAGCACACTTAAATTAACAATGGATAGCCAATCTTGATTATAACGAATTTATGTTAACTCACCTTAGATCTGTCATTCTGCTGTGTTTTTTCTGTTTTAGTATTTCTATAGATGCTGATGCTATCGGCGACTTAATTACAAAATATCGCAAAAATAAAGCAGAGATGAGTCCCGTTAGAATACAAAAAAAATCTCAGAAAAAACTCGATCAGCTTATGAAAAAGATTGTCTCCAGATCATTATTTGAACGAAAGAAATCAGTTAGTCAGAAGGTTTTGAAACGTGGGGTTAGTAGCTACAGAGGAAGAGGCATATTTAACGTCTACGGAACGAGTTTTGGAAAGCCTGGTAATAAAGGTGAAAACAATGTGTTTAAGGATGGTTCTAAAGTAAAGTGGGGTATTATCACCGCTGCTTTGCCGGACAATTCAGCTATTGGTCGTTATATCCAAGTACGCCGTAAACAAAAAAATGGACAATGGGGTCGCTGGATACGCATTTATATACGAGATTTAGGGCCATGGTTCAGAGATGATCCTTATTGGCTCAAACGCAGGGAGCCAAGAGCAGTCAAATACTTCAAAAAGAAAATGAAACGATGGGATGGTAGAGTGGTAAAAAACCCTGCCGGTATCGACTTATCTCCTTGGGCGTGGCAAAAGTTAGGAGTCAGTAAGAAAGCAAGTATGAATTACTCGGGATACGTCCAATGGCGTTTTTCAAATTAGACAATTTAATCATTATTAATTTTATATTTCGATGGCACCTTATCCCTGCTTAGCAAACCATCTGATACTAATTTGTCGTAAGATTGTTGATATGATTTACATCCTCTTTTACCAATTGTGCGCATGAACGCTAGAATTGGCTGTAACTTGTTTTCACGAATGTGCTTTCGGGTAGCCACTTGATTAAGAAAATGCTCTTGAACAAATATGTCTTGACCATCGTTACCAGATAGTCGCTTCTGATGCACAATATTGCCTAAAACATCAGCTAATTGGTTACGATAATCTCCCCCTACCGATTTTAAGTTAAGAATCTTTTGTAAAAGTGCTTCTGTATCTTTTGCGATAAGATTACCAATTACCAAAATACCCCTAGATGCCAATTCTAAAGCAGTTAGAAAATCATTAGGATCGTCTAATGAATCTAAGTTACAAACTTGGATATCCGTTTTACAAAATCCTGCTATGGATCTTTGCGGATCTATTGCATCTACGCCCAACTGACAACGACTAACTAATCCTTTAAGATTCTCATCAAATCTCCGCTCAATAACCTCTTCGAGACTCACAATGTGAACTGAACGATGTCTGGCAATTTCCTGCATGTAAGATAAGGCAAGAGTAGATCTTCCGGAATCTCTCTCAGAAGAAGTTAAGAAAAGACCCATTTTTTGAGACATCATTGATTCATATAAATTGTCTTCTATACCCAACTGTTTGAAACCCATTATTTCGGCATCAATTAATTTAGCGGAAATTGCTAAAGTTCCCCTCTGCTTGTAAATATGAACTCTTAACTCTATATCGCCATCGTGGTTGTAACAGAAAAGAACTTCCTCACCCTCCAAAAGCCTCTTTTTCATTTCGGGCTGCAGACATTCATCAACTAACTTATAAACGTCAGAGGGCATAAATACAGCACTACCGAGAGTACTTATTCCTTGTGGAGTTTTAATACGAGGTTTTGTCCCAGATACAATGTGCAAGTAAATAGCATTTGAATCTTGAGCTTGATTTATTAATTCACTGAAACTCATAAAGAATCTCCCAATCTAGCTTGCATCAACTTGAACTCCTCGTAATCCGGAATACTCTCCAACACTTGCTCTTCAGAAATAAATCCTTCGGCAATCATTCGAGTAAATTCTCTTGCAAAACTAAAACTGAAACCATCTTTAGCTGCATCTAAATAATTCTTCAGCGGCTGCCAATTGCCTTGTCTAATCATAGTTCGGGTATTGGGATTCAAACTCAAAAGTTCATATACTGCTAATTTTGAGCCTGATACTCCTTCGACAAGACGCTGATTTAGTACGCCCATCAAGGATTGGGCAAGTCTATCTAAATAAGTAAATTGCTGATCCTTCTGATACCAAGAAGCTATTTTTTCAATAGCTTGCCTCGCCCCGCTAGCTGCAATACCACAAATGACCAAATGTCCACTCTCTGAGGCGTTTAAGATCCATTCCAATAGTTCCGGATCCGATATCGTGGTAATGAATATTATATCGCTCCCATCTCGAATCGCATGCTTTAGACCTTCAATATTATCTGCTAAGTCTGTGTCTAATTCTCTTTGTGTTATGGAAGATTGTTGATCACGAAATAAATACTCAATTGGATCCTCGATACAGAGGATTCGACGACCATAATTTTCATTAATCCATTGAATTAGCGAAGCTGCAGTAGTACTTACTCCACTAGCTGCGGGACCTCCTAATAGTAAAATTCCCCCTGATTCTGAATTTAGAAAATCTAATATTTTCGGAGGCACCTTAAGATCTTCAACCTTTGGTAAATCGAGAGGTATTTGCTTGAAACTAACAGCTGGTAGCCCATTTTCCCAATAAGCGAAAACCTTAAACCGAGAAATCCCAGGTAATGACAAAGAAAAACTTACTGCTTTCATTGAGTTAAATACTGAATATTGTTGTCCACTTAGAGTATTTGCAAGTCGCTCCAACATCTGCTCTTTCGTTAAAGCCACCTCATCCAGAAGTTGAATTAATTGACCTTGACGCTTTAAGAAGGGCTTACGATGACTTTTTATATGTAAAACTTCAGATTTAGTCTCTTTGGCTTTTTCTAAAATTCTTTGAAAATCCTCTTGTCCAGATTGCTCAGCTAAATTAAGTTTTCTTTTTCCATGGCGTTCTTCAATGAGATTTAACTTATAATCGGCTTGTTTCCATATTTGAGAATCTACATTTTTAGTTCTAACTTTCTCTACTACACGCTTAAGAAAAACGAAATCCTCAGTATTCAGGTCTTCAAGTATTTCAATACTTTGATTAACCAACAACGTTAAAGCTGGTGTGAAATTACCATTAGATTCCTTCAAACATTCTTGAAACTTAATCATAAAAGCCATAATACTTATCCGTAATTGTTGCAAATCAAAACAAACTCAGTAAAAATAACCAGCCATGCAGAGATACCTTAATCTATCAGTAGCGAGGGCACTATTCTGTATCCTTCTATTTACCTCATATACTCATGCTAACTATTGGATAGATGCAATTCAAATAGCTAAAAATAAAGTTGCAATTATGGCACCCGGCCTATTCTCTGCAAAACTTATTCGTCACTTCGAAACTAATCCTAAAATCAAGTACGAAATCATCATCAATCCTGAAAGTCTCCATCAACCTAAGCTGATTATCGGCAATCTTCCTGACAATGTTTCTCTAAGGGTTCTCAAAACACCTTACTTAATACCACATTGCATAATACTAATAGACTCGAAGAAGTTATTATTTGGAGGAAGTCGACTTGATGATGATAAAACTCTTAGATTCGAACCTATTTTGATCAAAGATGAAGATGAAGTGCAAAAGCAAAGAAAAAAATTTAAGGAATTGTGGAACTCTATCGATGCTGTTAAAAACGCTTCTAGATTGTCAGAACATTCAAATACTCTTCAAAATAAAACAATTTCGGTCTATTCAGATCAGTATGAGTTTGTAGCTAGTAGAAAATCAAAAGTTTTTCACAAATACGAAAGCCCAATTGCTAAACGTATTAAACCGCACAATCGTATCTATTTTAATTCATGGCAAGAAGCTCTGGAATCAGGTAGAAAACCATCTAAACAAATCAATAATTGAATAAATTAACAATTAAATAAAATGAATCCATCCACCATTAAAAATATTCTAATTGTCCGATTGGGAGCCATCGGCGATGTTGTACAAACATTACCCACCTTAAAACAATTACAATTAAATTTTCCTAAAGCTAATATTTACTGGGCAATAGAAAAAAAATCCTATCCAATTCTTGAGCATCAAAAAGGAGTAAATTTTCTTATTTTTCCGAAAGAAAAAATTAAAAATTTTAATGTATTTTCTGTAGGTTGGCATGCCCATAAATTCAGGAAAAAAATGCAATCAATCGGATTTGATTTAGCAGTAGACCTTCAGGGACTATTCAAATCCGGCTGGATTATTGGAAATTCAGGAGCTCGGAGAAAAGTAGGATTTAATCCGGCCAATACTCGGGAAGGATCTCATATTTTTTTAAATGAATGGCTTCCGAAAATAAATCCTAAAAAAATGCATAGAGTCGATTATTACCAGCGAATAATTACCTATTTAGGAGGCCAACTCCATAAAAATGAAGACCCCTTCAGCCTTGATTTTACCGATCTAGAATTAAGCAATGTCCGGAATTTAATGCATCGATTGAGAGTAAAAAAACCTGTGGTTCTTAACCTTGGTGCGAGTAAAGCTAGTAAAAGATGGCCCGCTGAATACTTCAGTAATTTAGTAACTATGATCGCCAACAAATATCCAAAGAAAAATATACTATTAACTGGAAGCGGTAAGCAAGATGAGCTTTGGGCCCAGAAAATTCTTGCCTCAGTTAAACCTGGTATCTGCGAATCCGCAGTTTCTCGAACAAGTTTGCGAGAATTGGCTTTAATAGTTAAGAATTCTCAAGCCCTAATATCATGCGATAGTTTGGCGTTGCATTTAGGAAGTGCATTTAAGGTTCCGAGTGTAGGACTCTTTGGTGGTTCCTCACTTACCGTAACAGAGACTGGACCATACTACACCGCGGATTCAATTGGTCTTTATACTCCATTATTATGTTTCCCTTGCCGTAAAAAAGTCTGTGCTCATCATACATGCATGAACGAACTCTCTGCTTCTAGAGTTTATTCAGAGCTGATACGATTGATAGATAATTCTTCGAGTTAGATGAAATTTTGAGTAAAAAGTAGCTTTTTATGTGCGCTTTTTAAGCGCATTAGCTGCGACATTATCCCCCTTTGAGTTACAATATAGAAATATATGGCTACTCGATTGTTATTTCATATTCGCGGAATCAGACTACATTTCACGCGTGAATTTCTCGTAAAAGAGGGAGAAGTACTACGTATCGGTAGGATTGATACTAATGACCTAGTCATCAAAGATCAAAGAATTTCAAGATGTCATTTGGAGCTTCAATGGCGTGGTGGCCGATTCGTAGTACGTGACCTAAACTCGAAATACGGAACTTTTTTACATAACGAATCTATGAAGGAAGCCTTTGTATGGGATACACAAGAAGTGTTAGGAGTGGGTGATACTGAAATCTACTATGAGCCACTAGAAGCTACTGAGGCAGCAGATTTATCGAGTGACTATAGTGTGACGGAAATTCAAAATAAAAGCTTAATCTCGGGCGTCGACAGCTGGGCTGAATCATTAAATTTCTACCTAGATCAGGATTTAACTCCTTTTAAAAGAAAAAGAGAAATGCGTGCTCCTGATCAAATGGTCAGGTTGTTACTACGCACCTTATTCGTACCTTTTGTAATACTATTTGGGCTATTCATAGCATTTCCCACATTCTTATCCTGTATGATTACTTTAGGATATGCAGGAGTAGCATTAGTGCTCAGTAATAGCTTGCTAGCTAAAACCGCGCGGTATGATCAATTTTCGCTCCCTATAACTACTTCAATTTATAAAATGCACAAGCGCATATTAATGAAGATCAATCGTCTCGATGATACTGATCGAGGACTACTAGGCAACATCGGTGAAGAGATTAACAAATTTGTCCATAATCGCTTACCACGCATGGAAAAAGATATCTACACCCTCAATCAAAGTATGACGCCCGGGATGAGTGGTAGATTAGATAGAAAACTAGAAGCGATGCAGAGAAAACTAGAAGAAGCTGATGACCCCATTATCATCAAGCAACTTCAACGTTCAATAAATATCATGGACAAGCAGATTCATTTACACAAACGAATAAAAAATCTTCTAATGAGTCTTGTCCTTAAATTAGAAGACTTTAAGAGTCAGCTTGAAATCCTAGAAGGTACTATAGTTGCCCAAGGCTTCCATGAAGTGCCCGTTGAATTTACCAATCATTTTATCGAGCTTCAGCGAGATATTGATGAGTTTTACGAAGAATACAACCGTTTAGATCAAATACAACGCTTAGAAGAAGGTGAGGAGATCTTAAATAATTCAGGCGCCAGTACCTGATTGCATCTTGAAAGGAAGATTTACTCCCCGACACCGTTGAACTTAAAACCCTCCACCTTCATTGCTGGAACACGGTTCCTGCCCATTCCTCGAAGTGACCAAGTTTGCTTGGATAAAGAAACTACGTTATTAAATATTTGTGGGATTGTTTCGTTGTAGCGAAGGTTTTTCAAACCACTCACGACTTTGCCGTTTTCAATTAAAAAAGTTCCATCGCGAGTCATTCCAGTAAGACTTAATTTTCCAGGATCAATGACGTTGTCATAGAAGAAACGCGTTATTAAAATTCCGCGCTTCGTTTCTCGTATCATACTCTCTATATCGCTTTCTCCCGGAGATAAAGCTAGATTCAGTGGTATAGGACCCGATGTACTTGGATAAGCCAGAGCATGACCTGTACTTGTAAAATTTCTACCTAGCTTTTGTGCTGTCACAGTATCGAGAACAGGTTGCATAAAAACCCCTTTACTCATAAGTTCTACACAATGTCTTTTGCGACCTTCCATATCAAATGGACAGCCAAAACTTTCAGATTGAAAAGCGTTATCCGTAATTGATATCTTTTCATCAAATAGCTTTTGTCCTTGCTTGTTGCTGAAATAAGACCGACCCTCAATAAATGGCATACCACCAAAACCTAAATATGCTAAAAATCTTAGTAGACTAGCCACCGCTGGAGGCTCCAGAATGACGGTATACTCGCCTTCTGAAATAGTTTTCGGAGATTCACTGGCTAAAGCTTTCTCGAGTGCAACTTCATACAACCTATTTGGATTAATATCTTTTAGCTTGTGGGAGTGAAATTCAGCCCATCCTGTACCACCTTTGGGTGTCATAATTGAGAATGTAAAAGAAGCCTCGGTATGAACATGATAGTGAAAGCAGTCTTTTGTATTACCCAATGCCTTCATTTGATCTCCGTGTGAAAAAGCTCCTGCAATCTCAACACCTTTAGATTTTGCATCTTCAAAAATTTTACCAAGTTTAGATAGTTTATCTTCGAAACAAGCGTCTACGGTCTCTTTGGAGTAAAAATTTTCGTCAATAATACTTTCATTTGAGCCACAAAAACCTGGCCAGCTAGGATCATTATCTTGATGAGAAGCAATTAACTCAGCTTTCTCAGCAGTTTCTTTTAATTGATCACCGTCAAATCTATTACAGCTAGAATTTCCGACCCTCTTTCCATCAGCAACCTGAATTTTTACCGAATATTCTTTACCTAAGATATTCTGATATACCTCGTTTTTACCAATACGAGCTAGTTGACTTTTACCACCTGTAATAATCACTTGAGCCTCTTTAGAGCTATGACTAAGTGCGCGCCGAACTAATTGTTTAGTATTACCTAAAGAAATCATTTCGAAACCCCCACTCGGACTTCCTTAAATTTAGCATATGAAACTCCGTGACCTACTCTCATAACCTGCATTGGTTGACCTTTACCGCAATGTGGTGTCCCCCAAACATGCCACTCATCTTGATTAGCCACACCTTCACAATTTCCCCAGAAATTTGGAGTTATACCTGTGTAAGTTGGATACTTGACCATATCAGTGATTTTTCCTTTTTCAATCATCCAACCAATTTCTGTGGCAAATTGAAAATTCCATCGACGATCATCAATCGACCAAGAAGAGTTATCCTCCATTAAAATCCCACGCTGTGTAGAACTAATTAGCTCATCCAAGGTCTCATCACCTGATGCTAAATGTATGTTAGTCATTCTTACAATTGGTACATTTTTCCAACCCTGTGCACGAGCTGCTCCGTTACTTAAACCATTTTCAAAAATTGCACTATCTCTAGACTTCAAATAACCGACAAATTGACCTTCACGAACTAATTCCGTATTTGTACACGGAACACCCTCATCATCGTACTTAGCACTTCCAATAGCTTCCGGCGTTGTACCATCTTGATAAAGATTTACCTTCTCAGACCCATAAGTAAAATTCTTCCACTTATCTAGAGTCAAAAATGAGGTCCCGGCAAAGTTTGCTTCATAACCAAGTACTCTATCTAATTCCACTGCATGTCCACAGCTTTCATGTACTTGCAATACCAACTGACTTTTACCAATAATTAAATCCATCTTTTCACTAGGACAAAGCTTTGCTCTATGAAGTTGAACTACTTCTGTCGCTAATTTTGGTGCCATTTCTCTCAAATTCATTGATTCAATGACCTCATAGCCGCCCATCTGATGATTACCCCTAAAACTTGAGGGATAAGATCTAGAATGCACTTCATTACCATTTAGAGACATACAACTGATACCAGCTCCGGACTGCAATACTTTCTGTTCAATTTCACTACCTTCCGTGTCCATGTAAAAACGTTTTTCACGCATAAAGTCCATACTACCTTTGGTGATACAAACTCCATCTACCATTGACATAACATTACTGCAGTCAATTAAAAGTCTTAATTTCTGTTCAAGATCTATTTCGAAAGGATCTCTGTGAAAAAGTGACGACCAATTATCTGTAACTTTTGGTTTATCAACTAATTTTACGATAGAGCTATTGACCTTAGCTGATGCCTTAGCCAAATCTACTGCGCGCTGGACAGTCTTAAACATTCTCTCAGGGTCATCTAAGTCTGGATTTGAGGCAAATCCCCAAGCTCCATCATAAAGAACTCGAACTCCAATTCCCCAGTCAACATGACAGTCTACACCTAATACTGAACCATTTTTGACAGAAATAGACTCTGTTTCTAAATGTGAAAATCGGACATCAGCATAGTTTGCACCCAAGTCTGATGCGTGTTCCAATGCTTTCCTCAAGATATCTTTCATGGCATTCTCCAAT
Source organism: bacterium (assembly GCA_036339875.1). Classification (GTDB taxonomy): domain Bacteria; phylum Muiribacteriota; class UBA6191; order UBA6191; family UBA6191; genus JAYZAC01. The sequence goes on from JAYZAC010000016.1 coordinate 24,593, forward strand.
TGACTTTTCACGAACCTCGGTCAACATTACACATTAAGTAAAGACTTATCAAATAGAAAATTATTCTGTAAAAATATACTTGTGTAAAGATTGTAGTAGGCTTCACCATAGTCCATTTTGGGAATAGACTTGACGTTTTTTGCAAATAAGCTGATCTTTAATATATGAGTATGAGCAGACTAAATTCAGATAAATCAAGTGCTAACTTATACATCATAGTCATGAAAAGTGGATATATTCACTATTATGGAAACCCCAACAAACCTTTCCATGTCTTTCAAAATCGCATAGAGGCCGAAAGTTATATACACAACCATAGTCTTGGACATCTATGGACGACTACCGAGGCTACGCAAGAGATTTTAGCGGATTATTTCACAGGCAGTATTTAAACACACCTTCCTACAGCGACTCATGCAAAGAGCGCGGTTCGCCCTCATGCTCTTTAGGCATTGGCAAAAACTGCTGCTGCTGAGCCATAATTGTCATCATCCTGTATA
>JAYZAC010000017.1:0-6607 GCA_036339875.1 bacterium
GCCCAAAACTAATTGACGAATTGTACGACCTTTTGAGATGCGGGCTAGAAATATTCCCACAAATGGAGCCCATGCAATCCACCATGCGAAATAATTTATCGTCCAGTTGCCCATCCACTTTTCATAGCTGGGTACCATGGGTAGAGTTTGAAAGCTTAGAACAAATATTTCGTTAATATATTTTCCAATGCTATCAACAAACAATTTTAATACGAATAATTTAGGACCGACTACAAATACAAATATCATTAATAGTATTGCAACTACAATATTGAGATTAGAGAGAATTTTAATACCTTTATTGAGTCCTGTTGTTGCTGAGACCAGAAACAGGGCTGTTACAATTGCCAAAACGGTAATCTGTAAGTTCACACCATTTAAGGGAATTTCGTAAACTAAATTCAAGCCTTTAGCGAACTGTTCGGTACCCATTCCTAATGAGGCTCCCATTCCAAAAATTACTGCTAGAGTAGCCGATATATCACAAAAAGCTCGGAGAATAGTTTGTAGATTGGCATTAGCGAAAACTTCAGGGATGCAGCTAGAAACCAGATATTTTTTACGGCGCCTAAATCCAAAGTAGGCGACTGCAAGAGCACCTATTGTATAGATACCCCATCCATGAAGGCACCAATGCAAAGCCGTATATGTCATTGCCATAGAACCTGCTTGGGGTGTTCTTGATTCGCCAACTGGAGGAGACGTGTAATGTAAGAGTGGTTCTGCGCCACCCCAAAATAATAAGCCGCTACCCATTCCGGCTGCAAATAGCATGGCTGCCCAGCTCAGATCAGAAAATTCGGGTTTTTCATTAGGATCTCCTAGAACTACGTTACCGAATCTAGAGAATCCTAGATAGATAATAAAAAGTAGAAAGGAAGTACTTGCTAATAGATAAAACCAAGATAAGTTGGCTATAGTTTTTGATCTAATATTTTTTGCAAAACCTTCAATTTGATCAGCATTAGTAAGTGCTGCAATTACGAAAATAAGAATCACCGAGAGGCTTATGACAAAGGTCATGTTAATTAAACGTTTGTCTTCAGATTGAATTTCATGGATAGGTCTTGTTTCAAGCTGTAACTCTCGTTTTAGAAGCTCTTGCCTCAGACTCGAAGTTTCTCGGTCAATTAAATCTTGGTCTTGAACACGACGATACTGTGCTCTAAGTCGATTCTCATAATCATCGACTTGTTCTTCAACCGATTCTTTGTTTTGTTTTGATTGCTCTGGTTGTACAAATTCCTCGCGGATTTGTCTGGCTAGATCCTGATTTTTGTTGATATCGGATTCGCGTCGGTCATGCCCAGGTTGGGGCTCTTTATTTTTATTGTCGGAACACATTGAAAAACTGCGGCAGTCTAACATATCGGATAGTATGCAACAAAAAATCGACTAATTTAGATTTTGCAGATTTTGCCTTTTAGTGATATTGAGGTTCCATTGATCAGTAAATGCTAATTGATCCATGCCTACAATTTCTTCGAATAAATCAGTGAATTTGTATGAAAATGTTAATTCATCAAGATTATCTAAGATGCTGCCTAAGTAACCTTCTTGATCTAAATATTCAACCATACTTCGAGCCATCAGGTACATTTGATAATTTTTTATGCGGACCGGAAGATTGTCACTAGTAAATAGCAACTTGCTTTTGATCAGAGTATTAATAATCTTAAGATCACGAATAGATAGCTCCTTGGGCTCAAGATACATTGCTACGCCCTCTATAAACCAATGCGGAATTCCGCCCATACTATTTGACTTTAATAGCAATAGATGATGATTGTATTCATGCCAAATGGTGCTACGTAATTTATTAGGATGTTCAAAGTTGTTGGACTTATCGAGTTTAATGTAAATTTCGTCTGAAGATCGGGTACGCATTCCGATACTGAATTTGTTTCCCGAGGCATGGATATAATTTTGGTTAGTTAAAATATTTACCCGTGTTTTAAGTTCTGGATAAAAATTAAAAATACGTCCAAGTTCCATGTATGCTTCGTTCAGAATACTTAAAACAGTGGGCAAATGTTTGCGATATAATTCATTGTCCAACTGCACTTCAAAGCTACTAGAGACTGCAACATCATGTTGGTTTCCGATTTTACTTTTTTGAGAAGCTCTCACTTTCAACTGTTTTTCTGAATATTTTAGTGGTCGAATGGATGCTAGTCTATTCAAAGCTTCTAAAGCCTCTTCTGGTTCGCTATTCTTCATATAATATTGAGATATGGTAGACCAATGTTTTGGATTATTAGGCTCCATATTAATAAGATTTTTAGTTCGATAGATAGCACCTTGAAAATTTTGCATTTTGGCATAAGTAAATGCAATTCTTTGTTCATATTTTACTTTGTTGACCTCTGATATTAATTTTGGATTTGACTCCAATAAATTACTAGCATCGAAAAATTGTTTATTCTGAATATAGGCAGTAGCAAGAGAATTAAGAGATATTTCACTAGGTTTGTATTCAAATGCTTTACGATATTGCAGTACCGCTTCATAAAAATTATTTTGTTTTGTTTTGTAATATCCCAAAGAACGATGGTAGTTAGACCACCATGAACTTGTGTCTAGACTTGGATACTTCTTTTCAAGCCACACTAACTTCTCTTTAGATACAGAATAATTTCTTTGTTTTATTAAATTTTTAATTTGTAGAAATTTTCGATTGATTTCTTTTATCTGGCTTTGACTCAGGGACTGATTGCCCCAAAAAGAAGTACAAAGTAAGAAAAAAATAATTATTCGCATATCTTAATGCTAAGGTTGCATAGTAAAGATGCAAGGTTTGGTCTTCGATTTTTGTAAGATGAGCAAGCAGATATAATCGAACGATATGTGAGTGTGGTTTTCAATGAGATCTAACAATCTCTTAAAATATTTCTAGTAAATGGATTAATACTTTTCTGCTCGTTCGAGAGTAGTTATTAAACTTTTATCGGGAAAATTAACTCTAAATATTTCTGCTATCTTAAGGATCATGAATTTCATAATTTAAACATATACGCAAGCTTCTTGAATTCCGCGTCATGATCTACAATAATGGCCAGAGCAAAAAAAGGGGTTGCTTATGTCAGGGCGTAGCTTAAACGAAATTCAGCTTGCAGGAGTTGTGGGTGCGGGAGGCGCCGGATTTCCTTCACATGTCAAATTTAATGCTCAGGCCGAATTTGTCATTATGAATGCGGCGGAGTGTGAACCTCTGATGCATAAAGATAAGCAGATTTTGGCTGCATACCCAAAGGAATGTATCGAGGGAATGCAGATGGTTATGGATCTCGTTGGTGCAAAAAAGGGTATTTTTGGTATTAAAGAAAAATATACATATGTTTTTGACGCTTTGAAGCCTTTAATGCCGGATAATATGGAATTTTGTTATTTGGGAAATTTTTATCCTGCTGGGGACGAAATGGCATTGGTATATGAGGCCACCGGTCGAGTAGTTGCTCCAGGACAAATCCCTCTTTCGGAGGGCTGTATAGTTACAAATACTGAAACTATATTGAATATTCATCGCAACCAACCAGTGACAACGAGTTTTTTAACGATTTGTGGAGAAGTTAATTCAGCTTGTACAGTGGAAGCTCTGGTGGGTAGCACTTACGCTGAATGCATAGAAGCTGCTGGAGGTGTTACCTGCGATGATCCTGTTATGTTGATAGGCGGATGCATGATGGGGCAGTACAGCGAGGACTTTGAAGATGTAGTTACCAAAACTACAGGTGGAATCGTTGTTTTACCTCGAGATCATGATCTTATAAGAAGATATCTGCGACCGAAAATAGAATATGACAAAATTGCAATGGCCAGTTGTGATCAATGCAACTTTTGTACGGAACTATGCCCTCGTTATTTGCTAGGTCATCCAATTGAGCCTCACAAAAATATGCGTAATTCTGGTTTTGCAGCAACGGACTGGGATTTGGTAGCCGGTGCTGAATTTTGCTGCGAATGTAATCTTTGTAGTCTTTATGCTTGCCCTGAGGACCTTGATCCAAAGAATATATCTACTGACTTAAAATATCTTGTTAAGGCGAGAACGGAAGGTCGAATAAGTTTTGAGCCTAAGTCTGTTGAACATCATCCTATGATCGAATATAGAAAAGCTCCGATTCCTAAATTAATGCGCAAATTAGGTGTTGATATTTATGACAAACCAGCACCATTGAAAGCTGGCATAGTTGGTGGTTACAAAGTGAGAATTGCGTCAACGCAACACATTGGCGCGCCAGGCAGTGCAATTGTTAATGAAGGTGATACGGTTAAGGCTGGTCAAATGATTGCTCAACCACCAGAGGGTGCACTTGGATCACCAGTTCATGCTAGTATTGCGGGCAAAATTCACAGCCTGGGTGAAATGATCGAAATACGAGGAGCATAAATGAGTCGCAAAGATAAACGGATGGATGCCATTGGCTTGATAGAGACCTCTTCTATCGCCCGTGGTTATGAAATTCAAGATGCCATGTTGAAGGCAGCTGATGTAACTCTTATGGTTGCTCGTACCATTTGTTCTGGTAAATACATGATTGTTGTTGCTGGTGAAGTATCTGCGGTAGAAGCAGCAACACATGCTGGTTCTGATAAAGCACGCGGCGTACTTATTGAAGATTTGATAATTCCTAATTTGCATCCTGATGTTTTCAAGGCAATTGGCGGCTCAATTAATTTGGAAGAAGAGGATTTAGGAGCCTTAGGAATTTTAGAGACTTTTTCGGTTGCTTCTATCGTAGAGGCGGCGGATGCTGCGGCTAAAACATCAGACGGTAAGGTTTATCGTGTGCATCTGGCGATGGCAGTAGGTGGTAAAGGTTTTCTATTAATTACCGGAGATTTAGCCAGCGTCAGGGCTAGTATTGAAGTTGCCACCGAGGCTGCCGGTCAAAGAGGGATGGTAGTTTCTAAAGTTGTTATTCCTCAGCCACGAAAAGAACTATTTCAAGAGTTTATTTGAGCTACTTTACTACACGAAATAAAATAGATTAGTGAAGCTATTTCAACCCAACTGACAGTGATTAGAAAGAATGATTTGTATAAATTCGAGGCGCGAACCAAAGCTTATCTCTAAAATACAATCTATAGGACCTAGTAGTGCCTCGGTTCCAACAACCATCAAAAGTAGTGCGAGGCACAAGGAAAAAGATGTATTCAGTATTGCCGCGTAAGCCATAAATTGATTTGATGAACCCTTGAACCCATTTTCTGGGAATAATCTAAGAAGGCGAGGGAGCAGAATTGCTCCCGTTAAACTAGTCCACAAAATTAAGCCGTAAGTGATCCATGGGTTGTGTGCCAAAAACATGGATAACTGCAAGAAGTAACTAGTCAGGCATGATATTTCAATGGGAAACGCAACCATTACAGCCAATGCGGGTGGACCGATCAGAGCTAAATATACTAAAAAGCTCATCCAAGCGAAGCATTGAGCAGCGTATGTAGTAGTAAACAAAAGCCTCAGGCGACTTACATCTTGTGGTGTTTCCATCAGAATCCCCCCATCAGAACCTACCCCAACTCGCACGTGTTATCTATAAAATTATACCCTCCAAAGCTTCAAATGATCAATTCTGCTCAAAATGAATCCTTTTGTTTTTGAGAAATCTGATATCAAATAAGTATAATGTGATCGTTATCAGTTTCCTTCGGAGAGCATATGCAAAGTTTGACACGCGATCAATTTCAGGTTCATCTACAGCGTATTTTAGATTCTCCAGATTCTGCTGTAGATGTATTGAAGGATTTGTTCAGCCAAATCGAAGCTTTTGAACCTGGTTCAGCTCTTGATGAATCGATGAATAAATGGTTTGGACACAGTGCTCTCATTGGAGCTACGTCACCTGCTTCCTTAATTTCATGGTTGGGTGATGCGAATGAAGCTGTAATGAATTGGGTGATAGAGGATTCCATTAATTCTTGTATGGCTGCTACAGGAATAAAAACTTTAAGATCTAGTGATTTTGAAAGTGCTCAAAATCAGATTTCAGATCTATATGGCAAATTAGAAACGGAAATATCGGATTCTGCTGACCTTGTAATACTTGTTCAGCAATTTAATTCAAGTGGTTGTATTGCTTTGATGGATGCTATAGAAATACTTGATGCGGTGATACGAGAGAGAATTTCGGTAGCGGACGGCCTAAGATCCTTGCAAGGTATGATGAGAATCATGGAATTGTATGTTATGGGGAGTGGTTCTCGTTGGCCTGTTCATCAAGGTAGTGTAAAGGTTTTTGGTTTTGAAGTAAGTGCTAGATTAGTAGCAATTTTACTGAAAAAAATGATTTTAGCAGATAATGTGATTGACGCTAAAGAGATGGATAAATATTACGATTTTTTAGGTAGTCGCTATTCCATTCCACCAGATCAGGCACAATGGATCTATGAAGCAGCACCAGTCAATTTTGATATTAGGCAAGTTTGCCACGATATATCATCTTTGATGCAAACCGAAAGGGTAAAAGAAGTGTATGCCGGTCTAGAAGAAATAGCTATGGCTGATGAGCATTTAGACAATAGAGAAAAGCAATTATTAAACTTTATTCGTTCAGGGTTAAATATTTGATAGCGGAATAATTTCCATTTGAATTAATTTTTAGGA
>JAYZAC010000018.1:0-5700 GCA_036339875.1 bacterium
GATCGATCATGAGCAAAGCCTCAATGAGCTAGAACAAGTTTTATCCGATGAAACTGGGGTTCTTAATTCTGATTTTAGAGATTTTATTTTTCTGACTGAAGAGGGTAACCAGCTAATGGGAAACTTTAAGCAAATTCATACTCTCATCGGTGTTTTAGCAAAGGATTACTATCAAAACTTATGGTTTGTTAATGACAATAATGATGAGTCAGAGTTAAAGAATCGATGGGATCAAGCAGTTTCGTGTACCACAGTGCCCGAAGCAGAACGGGATGCTTGTGTAGATGATAAGCTTGGTGCGGCTACCGATAATGGTGTTCTGAAACAATACTATGCGTTTGAGCAATATCCCACTGTGGCAAGACCATTTGAATGTTTCACATCGGAAGAATGTAATGACATTGAGAAAAAATTGGGAAAGAGTGTGCTAGGTACTTTGGCAATGATTGAGGATATCTTAAGGCCTACAGCTCCCGATCCAAAACCTTATGAAAAGTACATGGACGAGGTAGATAGTTGCTATGACTCAGCTAAGAGTATAATTGATAATCTTATATGTGCGGAGAATTCCAAAATAGAAGCAATTAGAAATGGTGCTGCAGCAACTCCTCAAAATATAGAAGAGCGTTGGGAACTGGATTAAATTAAGTAGTACAGAACTAACGAAGATGCAAAAACTCGTCTGGTAAATCTAAGTTAGCAGGTTTCATTTTTAGCTTTAAACCCATTTCAATAACATCTTTGGATAGTCTTTGACCTTCAGGAGTTTTTTGATAAGCATTGATTGCTCCTTGGGTTTCTAGATTTACATGATTGGAGTTAGAGAGTCGGTACCAGCGATCAACCCAACCCAGAAACGCTCTACGTTGCTCTTGAATAGATTGAGCCGATTTCATAGATTTTTTGAACTTTGAATGTTCACCTTGAAATATTCTTGCATTTTGTTTGTCTTTTCGACGAAGTTCTTTTTCTAATCTTTCGACTTGTTTAGTCAACGCTTGACCACGTTCACTTTTTAAAAAAGCTTCTCTAGCAGTAGCTGTGTTCTCATTAGATAACAGCTCATTGTCTATACGATCGATTTCTTTCAAAATCCAGCGTTTTTCATAATCTGAGGGGTCTTTAGATAAGCGATTATAAACCTCTTTTTCTGCTGCGTGAATTGGGCTAAGATCTTCTACGGTTGCTAGATTAATATCGCTAGAAGGAATTGCTGAAAGGTTATGTTGCTTATGGAGTGACTTATAATTAGCGGTATCAAATGATAATTTTATGCTTGGGGTTTTATTTTTTTGAGTTGATGATGAGTCTTCAACTTCTAGACTCTTGTCACGATTTTTTACCATTTGATTACTACCTGGAATCTTTTTTTCGATTCTACGGTAAAGTGAGTCCATACTGAGTAGATGAACTGGTTTACCAATCACATCTTCTATTTCAAGTAAGAAGTCTTTAGCTCCAATGGAGTCTCCCCCAATATGAATTAAATTTGCCATTCTTAATAGTAGTTTTGGGTCAGCTCCTCGGGCATCCAGTCTTTGTTGATAATAATCTTTGAGAAACTTCAAGGCATCCTGTCTTATTGGTTTAGTTGTAGAAAGTAGATAGAAGTAAATTGCATTATGATCTTTGATAATCAATTCTTGATTGAGTTTGGTATACACATATTCTTGGCGCGAAATCTGCCGCTTAAAACGTTTCTCTGCTTTTCGAATAAATTTTGGTTTTTTTGACAAAAGATCATACTGCTCCCAAGCATAGTCTGATTGTTTCATTTGTCTCATAATCTTGAACAGATAGGCTCTGGATTTATTATGTTCAGGGTCTTGATCAATCACCTTATAAAAAAACTGAAAAGCTAAGGAGGAGTTACCTGAGTGGTAATGGTGAATGGCTAAACCAAATTGATAAGTTTTAAGATCATCATTTTTAATTTTCTGTAAATATTTATAGCAGTACTTGTCTTCAAAATTAATAGCTGCAGAGGTACAAGAGGCTACCGATTCTTCTTTCTTATTTAACTTTTGATACGATAGCGATAGCATTCGTAGTAGAATTCCTTCATTAAACTTCGAAGGATATTTTTCATAGATTGAAACAACTTTCTTAAATTGCCCAGCTTTGAATAATTTACGAATTTGTATCTTACTAATAGCATATAAATTAGAAGCGAAAAGGAATAAAAGGCAGAAGATTTTGATTAGCATATGTGAAGTTTATCACACCGTACGTCTAAGATTTTTAATTTAATTTTGCTCGAGATATCGTTTCCATATAAGATAATTTGAGCCGAAGTTCTGACTGTGGCGTTTGCTCAAGTAGTTACGCACCCACTGTCTGGAATGATGCTGATTTATTTTTAGAATTTGTGATAATTTAAGGTCATATTTGCGCGCAACTTTAAGATTTAGTAACCATTCTCCTGCCATCCATGGAGTTCGTCCAACTTTTGATAATCTCGGTTTATCAATTAGATGGCTTATGATTTGGTTTCGCAGAAGTTCATCACTACTATTCCACAAAATAGTAATAGTTTGATTGAAGCCTTCTCTCCATTCATCTTTATCCAGCATTATTTTGATTCTTTGCCAAACTAAATGTAGATGATAAGGATCTCGAGTATTGATAAGTTTTTCTTGCATTAATGTGCGGAGACTGGAGTCTGAATGAAAAAAGAAATCAAGGTTTTCTACTGTAATACCCTTATTCTGTAAGGATTGGTAGATTTTACTTTTAGCTTGGATCATCTTTGGAGTGTTTAAATAGTTTTGAGATTTTACGGTAGATTTTTTTTCTATATTTGAATTAATTTTTTTAGTTAAATTGGGTGACTTCTGTATTTGTTCAAAGTGCTTTTTATCATGCTCTATTTTCTGACCACACCCTCCTAATAAAATTAGAAAAATTAGAATTATTCTCACAATCATTTAGAGATTCTCCAAATCGATTGCTAAAGATATTTTTTGCTCAAAAAGATGAATATTGATGGGTTTTAGAGCCAGTACTTTATCTTCGGAATCGAGCTCTTGATTAGCATTGATGTCATGAATCAAATTTAAGTTTAACGTATATCCAAGGGGTAGATTTTCAAACCTATTTTTTCCTCCAACTAAAAATGAAGCTGCTACTATTTCTTCAGTATCAGTCCTAGTAATTTCTAGAAAATATTTTTCTGGATTAGGTCCTGTGACATTGAGCGTCAACTCTCCTGATGAAATTACAGGGAGTAGAAATTCATTCTCTTCGATTTGGAGCTGTCGTGGGTCTATGGCTTGCATATATTCTTGATTAACCTCTGTCAGTTTCGCATCGCCCGCTAAGTCAAGATAGATGTAGAGATTCTTGTTGCTATCAATGTTTAGTTTTAGTGGTAAAGTTTTTGCCTCTTCTCCTGTAGTTTTATAGCTAAAAATATTGTTCCAGTATCCTTGAATATCTGTTTCTTGGAAAAAGTGAAGATGAACCTCTGAGGCGGGTTTATGCATCCAGTTGTAGGTCCCTGTAATACTAATATTTGAGCTTACGTTGCTAAGACTTACCGTGGCATTTTGTGAACTTTCCGATAATTCAAAACTTGCTGTAGCATGTATGTGATCCCATATTGTATCAGAGTTCAAACCTTTAGTAGCATTTGCATCTGAATACCAGACTACTCGATATTGACCGGCTTGATAAAGCTTTATTTCTGTGTTTATTTCACAATTATAAATAGGGGAGTCACTCAAAAAAAACTGTAGACGGCTATTCTTTTTATTAAATTTTGTTGGTAGTTTTAGCGTTACAAAATATTTTTCAGATAAAGGGATTTCCCAGCGACTTTCTCGCTCTTGCACAAAATAAGGCCCCTTAATTTCTTCTTTACTTTTTGGCGGCTTCAAAAACAGTTGGTATTCTCCTAATTCCAAGTCTGCTAACGTAACAGATTTATCTGTTCCGATGGGATTAGGTAGATTCATGGATGTTCTAGATTTTTGATCGGTAGAGTTATTTTGGATTCTAAGTTCTAAACCTGCATTTCCATTGGGTAAATCAATGGTCAGCGGATTCCAAACCTGATTATATTTAACTTCAAAGCTTTGCTGAGAGGTTGGCGGGACCCAGTAAACATTACGGGTTTGTTCAGCGGGGTCTACAATTTCGTTCTCATTTCGGTCAACTATGACTGAAAATCCAAAAGGCTTTGTAATACCTTTTAGTTCGAACGAATTTGATTCAATCGGAATAAGTATAAAAGGCGAACCTTCAATTGAACTAATTTGAAAAAGAAGGCTGTGATTCTCTGGAAAATTCTTCAATTGTATTTTGGGCCATAATCTATTATTTAGTGAGATATTAAACTCAAAAATTTTGGAAGAGGTGAGTCTTACTGGCATATTTTCTGCAAACCAGTAAGGGTCGTCATACAAGTCGAGTAAGCCATTTTGAATTTTATCTGCAAAAACTCCAACCATGTATAAACCAGATTGGGCAAATGGAATAGAGAACTGGTTATTCTTAACGGGAACTTGATAGTTAGGTGCAATTAGAGCCTGTAGCTCTTTAGATATCTGAGAATTAGTTCGAATTAAAAAAGCATATAATTTTGGGTTACCTGAAATAGAACCCGTAACTTTACCTTTAATTTTTGCAGCCGTTTTAGTGTCGTTTCCAAAAATAATTTTTTTAGCTTTTGAACGATTTTGATTGGCTAAGGACTGGTTAATACTAAAAAGTAATAAAATTGACGGTATGCCAAGTAATAGGAATCTTAATAAGGATGAAAACTTTTTCATAGATCAACGGAATGTTAAGGTATTGTGAATTAATTTACCATAAATCGGAATTCAAAAATGACACGAATTACATTGGGACTATTGATATTGTTTTGCGTCTATTACTTAATAGATCCATTACCCTTTGGGCTCGAAAATTACGATAGTTTTGAGCTTGTTACTGCCATGGTCACGGGAGGAGTAGCACATCCACCTGGTTACGGGTTTTATTTGGAATTGAATCGCTGGTTTCATGAATGTCTCAGTTTTTGGAATATTGAGCCCGCATTGAGTATGACCTATTTTCAAAGCTTTTGTTGTTTTATAGCGATGCTAATCTTCTTAAGAATGATTAGATTATGGCAAGGTAGTGGCTTACTATTTATATTCTTGATAATGTCATGTGCTTCGTTCACGCCAAATCTTTATTCTATCGAGGTTTATGGTCTCTTAATTCTATTATTATCACTGAGTTTGAAACTATACTTTTTTAGAATTTCAATGATATCGGAAAGGTCGCAGAATCTCTTATTGGGTATTGTAATTGCTTTGATGGTAAGTCACCATTTAAGCCTAGCCCCAGTGGCTGCGATCATGATTTACAGGCGCTTCGTAGAATATCGGTTTTCATTAGCGCTGACTCTGGGGCTTATTACAGGGTGTATATTGAGTGTATTTCTTAATTACAAAGCCTAGAAGTCTATCATGAATCGTTTGTTTGATGGATCTAGTCCAATAGCCATTTTGCAGCATTTAACTTCAAAGGTGTATAAAGTAGCATTTTTAAACTATGGATTTCATATCGATGCTTGGCAGAATTTCATGTCTGTTTGGCCATTAGAAATCTGGGTTTTGATAATTCTAGTATTGATTTATAGTATCAAAGGAATGAAGTCTGAACTTCATCTGGCATTTTTAGTCTTATTAATTTGGCCATTATTAATCTATA
>JAYZAC010000019.1:0-9698 GCA_036339875.1 bacterium
GGAACCGGGTGGTCAAAGCATTAAACACATTACTTTGTTGAAGCCATTTAAGACCTTTACCCCTGACAACTGACTAGAAGTATCAAACTAAGCAAGATTTGAAGCCAAAAGTCTACTCGGTTCCTTTTTACATAAAATGAAAGTTGATCATGACGACCGCTAACTTATCAAAATTAATACAATTGATATTAACGATAATGACTGTACTATTATTAACCGGATGCGGTGGTAAATCCCGCTCTGATAGATTATCGAATACGGCATCAGTGGTTCCGCACGCTAGAAGTGAAAAGGCGCGAAAGCGAACGGTTTTTGTACACGAAGATAGTCAATATGACGACAGAGGGGCAGGGCACTATTTGTATCCGATAAGTCTTCAAAATAGGGATGGTATTTTCGATCTACGCCGTTTTGAAGTTCGAAATCTAGATCGAGTCATCGAGTTTCGTTTGGAATTTTTGAGACCAATAGATACGGAAGATTTGATTTCTCTGGACAGAGCAGTAGATCCTCAATCAATTACTGGGGTGAGAACAAGAAAAGGCTGGGCTTTTCAACTGGTAGACATTTATATAGATACTGATAGAACACCGGGGTCTGGTCTAACCTTTGCTCTACCAGGTCGCAATGTTGAATTTAATTATGAAGAAGCTTGGGACCATGCAGTAGTATTGACGCCTGGGCCCAATGATGATGTTACTAATTACCTCTTAGATCGTTCGGAATATCGAGAATTACACAATAATCGAAAAAGAATACATGTTCCTAATGATGTTCATGCTCGCCACTACAGCCTTATTGCAAGGGTTCCCAAACAGCAAATTGGAGATCCTCAGCCAGGGTGGGGTTATCAAGTATTCGTGATGGGTTACGATAGCAGCAATATCAGTCGTAATGGAATGTTTAATATGAGAGTTAAGACTTTTCCCACGGATAACGCGTTTGGTGGTGGGACTGATTATGAAGGAAATCCAAATATTATCGATATCCTTTCTCCAGACAAGAGATCGCAGTACCACGTATTATCTCAGTACCGCAGTAATCCTTATCAAAAAGATAATCTTCTCAGTATCGTGCCAATGATTTATTCAAAAGGTAAACAAAAAACTCCAGTTTTCCGAGGAAAAAGTATACATAATGCAGCTAGTACCAATTCTGGACTAATCGACAGTAGATATACGAGTCCGGTAAAGGTTAGAAGATGAAATTGAATAGAAAAAGCATAATCGGAAGCTTAGGGATCGTTAGTTTTCTGCTGATGTCCAATTTTCAAGATAGCCATGCGTTGGGTTCTAGAGTTCGCGCAATGGGTGGCGCATTCATTGGTCTTGCAAACGATGAGAATGCAATTTTTAGCAACCCCGCAGGTTTATCTCAATTGTCAGGTAATCACTATCACTTAGATGTGTTGTTAAACTCAAGAAATGAGTTTACAAATGATTCATTTGCGTATGCGTCTCAGATTTATGAGGGTCAATCACGTAAGCGGTTTAGTATTGAAGAGTATCTAGAAAATGAATTTCAATTTACAACAAGTAAAAAACGAACAAGTCGTTACAATTTCGCAGTATCTATCAGCCGAGATCAAAAATCTAAAGGATTCATTCGAAAAATAATGCTCGATAAGCAAAGTAACTCGCAGTTAGGTCAGCAGGTCGCCGCTGACACATCTACAGATACTCTGAACCTTGGTTTTGCAACAAGGTTTCCCGTCGCTTCTTCTTTGTTTCAAAAGAACCAGGTTTTCGGTGGTATTAATCTAAAATACATTAGAACTAAAAGAGAGTTAACTACCTTGATGAATGGTAATAACAAAGATGTATTAAATGTGGGACTGTCTGCATTGGTTAAAACACCACATAATTTTAGTTTTGGAATGACCCTTGACTCGATTATTTCAGAAAAGCTTACTGGAGATATGAGTTCAAGTGGTTCATCTACTAACTTAGCACTTGGTATGAGCTATCAGTTAGATAAGTCTTCAATTATGGTTGCAGATGTTACTAATGTTCTTAATACTGCAAGAGCTGTATCCCCTCAATTCAAAATTGGTTTTGAGCGTCAATTGATTCAGGACGAGCTCTTTATGCGATTGGGCTCTTGGGATGGTACGTTCACAATGGGTTTTGGTATAAAACTATATGACGACGTCAAGGTAGATTACGCGTTTTTTAATGGTGATGTTCTGAAGGAGCATTACATATCTGCTGCCATGCCCTTCTAATTATGCGCGTTTTTTTTCCTCATCTCGCCATATTTTTGATAGGTTTGTTAATCGTTCCCAGTTTAATAATATTTCGATATAACATTCATTGGGAATCTGATTCGAGTATCAGATTAACTCCAAAGCCTGGTAGAACGTTCGGTAATATTGAAGGGGACGCAGGCTTTTTTGGAACTTCAATTACTGACGAAGTTAGTCAAAAAGCCTGTGCTAGGAATCGCTGGATTATAAAAAAAGCTTTTCTTGAATCTGGTGATAAATTTCTAAACTTTTTTGCATTGATATCTCGGGGTTTTTTAAAGGAAATCCCAAATTGTCCTGACGGCGGAACTTACCAACTTGATCAATCCAATTCAGAAACTATAATTTGCACTATTCATGGGCAGACGGATAGTTAAAATAGTTAGAAAGTCTATCTTTTCCCTGCACGTATTTTACTAATTAGATTGTTAGAAAAATTTCTAAGTTGATGTTTTCGATAGTATAAACCTTTGGGCTTCATATGAGTGTACGGATTACTTTTTTTAGGATTACGATTTATATTTAGCTTTAAAAAGCTTTTGAAACAAGGTGCTAAATTCTCAAAGGAATGAGCTTTATAAAATTCCTTGTATTGTACCGATTCTACAGAAAGGTTGTCTTTCCAATGATTTAAGGAGTCCAACAAATTTTCACTGCTAACTACTTCACCCAATTTGTATCTATTAATCCAATCAGAAAAATAATCTCCTTGATTACATATAATTGGGATTTGATTTTCCAGTAGTTCGCAGAATCTTGTGCGGATACTAAAACGACTTTCATTGCCGGTTTTGCCTATGACAATAGCTAGATCTAAATTTTGTAGCCATGAGCAATATTCTTCATAATTCATCCATGAAATTATTTGTACTTGATTGGGGTAATCCTTGGCTAGATTTTTAGCTTCTTGGATTTGGTATTTATTATGTAAGCGACTATCGGTGGGATGTTCTATTCCTACAAAGCTAAATTTGAGCTTGGGGTTATCAGGAAGCCAGATTTTGAGTAATTTAATTACTGAACTTAAATCAAACCAATGCCAAGCTCCCCCGAGCCATGCTAAATGAATATCATTGTTACTTTTTGGCTTTAACTCAGAAGGGCTAATAAGGAATGGCAAATTTAGTAGGGGTAAATCCACGCCATAATCACGGTCAAAAAGATACATTAAGCCACTATATAGATCTATTTGTCGATTTCCTGCTGCTAAAAATGCATCACCAAAGTATAGAGTATCGTTAAGATAGGCTTGGTCTAATTGAAATCTTGCTAACAGCTGATCGTCTGAATAGCGGAATGGAAGGGAATAACGGTGTTCAATAAAGAATGGGATATATAAATCAACTAATTTGAAGGCTTTTGTTCTTTTTCCGAGACGAAAATTAGCCATATGATAGGCGTCTGCATAAACTAAATTACATTGTTTTAATAATTCCTTAAATTCGTCTCCATGCTGGCTAATTTGTTCTTTAGATTGCGGCTCTTTGCAAGCGATAGTGACTTTATATCCGGAGTACTCTAGAAGCTGTTTTATTTGTTGAGAACGTTTTACAGGACCTGTAACACAGGTAGTAGAGTATTGAGGGCATAGCAGTAAAGCTTTCATTAAATAATGATTGGTATCGACTCGAAGATTAGTTTTATGATCCGGTCTATTATAGGTCCTAGAGATAGTATTCGTGAGGAAATGTCTTCATTTCGATAAGGCATTAGATATATCGATATAAAAATAACTCCTTGTAGACTATACAATAATGAACTTATCGCTTGGGACCATTTTTTTTGTATTAATAACAAAAAGGAAGCAAAGGTAAGAATGACAATGGTTAGCGGCAGAAAAGCATGAGTCAGAATGAAGTGTGGTGACAGGTATAGTCCAAAATCACCGATGAATGGCTTAAAAAATGTGGTAATTACGTTTTGGTCATTACCCAAATTAAAAATAGTAGAGGTTGTTTTTATTTGAATCAGAAGTTCGACTAGACTGTATGCTAACAGAAGTATAGGTGTTACTTTTAATAGCCAATTCACATTACTACGCCATAGGTAAAAAATTAATGATTGGCAGAAAAAGGCGAAATATAAGTGGAAAAGTAGCCAATAATCTATTTGAATCAGAAAACCATTCCAGTGTTGATTAATAATAGAAGGTGCTAGTCCCGCTTTTTTAGTGAGAAAGAGTAGGTAAACTATAGCTCCACAGTACCAAAGGTTACTTATCTTAAATATTACATTTAACGTGAA
Source organism: bacterium (assembly GCA_036339875.1). Lineage (GTDB taxonomy): Bacteria > Muiribacteriota > UBA6191 > UBA6191 > UBA6191 > JAYZAC01. Next base: position 4,490 of record JAYZAC010000019.1, read on the forward strand.
ACCCTTGTTTCGCATGAATGGCCAAAAAAAGAGTAGAATCAAAGGTAAAACTAAGAAGATTTGCAAATAGAGCTTATCCTTTAAATTGTATGCTACATATACTGGGGCTAAACTGACTATACAAAGTAATACGAATGACTGAATTCCAGTGAATAAATTAATAATAGGAGAAGGACCGGTACGCTTTTTTGCTTTTAGCTTTGAAAGAGTTTTTGAATCTAGCTTTTTAGCGGGTTTGTCTTCCTTTTTGGGTTTATCTTCAATTACCGTAGGGTCATCTTCCTCGCCAAAAATTTTCCTATCATCTACCCAGCCTTCTTCATCGGTGTCTTCCGTGAAGGGATTGGATGAAATATCAAAATAATCATCAGTATCAGTTATTTCTTCTCTTGGTGTGATACTTGTTTCATTTTTATCAATTGAGAAGAGATCTCTCGGTTTTACGTCTGATCTTGGTTTCTGAGTCAATTGATAACCACAGTGTCCGCAAAAACGAGCATCTGGTTTGAGGGGTTTATTACAACTCGGGCAATTCATTAACACATTATTACAGAAAGAGCTCTATGAACCAAGTCCACTGTTGACTTGACAAGTAGGTTAGAATAAACAATTTTATAGAATAATATAGGGGAATTTCATGAATCTTTTTTCGGAATTTGAAAAAGCTGTACCTACAAACGCGACTCGTATTTTAGCCAAAGATTTTCAGGGTGAGTCTAGTTTTCAAGAAGTATACAAGCAGTCTATAGCTATGGCCGCTACTCTATGTGCCAAGTACGAATCAGAATCTCATATCGGTTTTATGCTACCGAATATAAAAGAAGTATTTCCTGTAGCTTTTGGTATATGGAGAGCAAATATGGTGGCTACTCCGATCAACTACCTATTAAGTCCAAAAGAAATGTTGACTATACTGAAGCACGGCGAAGTGAGATGCTTGATAACTCGCAAGGAATGGGGCGAGCCACTAATTGCTGCAGCATCACAAATGGGTCTTAATTTAGATGTAATCTATGTTGATGATATGGAGTCCGAACGTTCACTTTTATTAGCCTTGAAATCCGCTGACCCATCTAAATTAACCGATTTAATAATTGATGAAGATCGTTTGGCAATGCTTCTTTATACGAGTGGGACTACAGGCAACCCAAAAGGTGTAATGTTGAGTCATCGTAATCTTTTGCATAATGTGAGAGGTGGTATCGATCGTATTGCGGTTCAATCCGGTGAGGTTATGTTGGGAGTATTACCTTACTTCCATACTTTCGCTTTAACGGTTAATCTTCTCATCCCAGCTATTCAAGGTTTGACTGTAAGTTTAATGGTTCGCTTTACTCCAAAAGAGTTCTTTGAATTAGTTCAGAGAGATAAAATAAATATCATTACTCTGATTCCAAGCATGTATAAAGTTCTGTTGCGTAGCAAACTCGGCCCAGAAGTTTTTTCAGCAGCGAGAATATTTGTTTCAGGTGGGGAGGCTTTGACGCGCTCTGTTGGAGAAAAATTTTATTCTAAATTTAATCATGTCATTTGTGAAGGATACGGATTAACTGAAACTGCACCAATCATAGCGGTGAATCCAATGCGAGGCGATACATCAAAGCTAGGTACAGTTGGAACTCCTACCGGACAAACAGAGGTCTACATCCTAGATGATTCAGGTACTCCTATTCAGGGACAGAACATTGGTCAAATTGCTGTAAAGTCTCCGTCTGTGATGTTGGGATACTTTAAAAATGATGAGGCAACTCAGCAGCTTTGGAAGGGTGAATATTTTTGCACGGGGGATTTAGGATATCTTGATAAAGATGGATTTCTCGTTATAACGGGTCGTGAGAAAGATTTAATAATTTCCGCTGGAGAAAATATATATCCATCAGAAATTGAAGAAGTGGTTCAAACATATCAGGGAGTTCAAGAATGTGCGGTGGTTGGACTGCCTTGCAAAGTTCGCGGTGAAACAGTCGTATTGGCGGTATCCCCAGAAATGGATGAAAAAGATCTAAAGTCCTATTTAAAAGAGCGATTGCCCCAATACAAACAGCCAAAACAGATTATTTTTCTAGAGGAACTCCCCAAAAATCCTCTTGGAAAAATTATGAAACGTGAGATTGTGAATCAATTAGAATCTTCGAAGAGCTAGTGTAGAATCGTCCTGTATACCGTAGTCGTTTTTACTTAATAATTAGAATGCGTTATTGGTATCAATTAGATTGATTTTCTTCTGCGTTTAATGTTCCTAGTAACTCAAGGGCCTTACCACGTAAAGTGGGATCAGGCTCTAGGTTGAGGCAAGTTTCTAGTTCTCTTTTTGCGATGGAGAATCCATTTTCATTACCATTAAATGCAGACTCCACTTGAATCATAGCATAGTGATAATGAACTTCTGGATTTTGAGGATCTATCTTTACCGCGCCCTGAAGATGAATTACTGCTTCTGGTATATTTTTTTCATCGTAGTACTTTAAGCCTTTTACAGTGTAATCAGTTTTAGAATATTCGGCGTACTTACCGTTGGCAATTTGAATTCTACGATATCTTTCAGTATCTTTTCTTAGTCGTTCTTGTTCGAGTTGACGTGCCTGTTCAATCTGCTCTTTTTGTTTCTTAATTTCTTCAATTTTCGCCTTTGCTATCTGATACTCCGGACTGTTTTTTGGAGAAATAGTGAGAACTTTTTTGTATAAATCTTTAGTTTTATTAGTGTCGGAGTAATGGTTCCAAATCCATGCTAGTATGAACGTACTTTTGATATCTTTAGGATTGATCTCAAGATTTCTCGTATAGTAGTCTCGGGCCGTTGAGAGTAGTCCATGATCATTTGCAAATAATAAATTGCTTTCATCCATAATAGCTTCCATAAATAACGGTATGGCTTGAGCTGTAAAACGTTTTTTGTGTAGTTGAATGGCCTTAGCAAATTTTCCCTGCGGCGTTTTTATAGATTGTGATCGTATCTTTTTTGGTTCCGGTGTTTTTTGTTCGTTTTTTTTATCTTCAGTTACTGACTCAAAATCTATTAGTTGTTGATTAAAAAAATCTTCAGCAGCTTGTTGGTCTGCAACTATTTCGGCACTATCTAATTGTTTAATCAATTTATTAGTTAAATCTGTATCTATATAATAACGTTGAATAGATTCCAATGTTTCACGAGCTTCTGTAAGCTTACCCATCTTAAGGTAACATTGAAAAATTCCACTTAGTCCTTTGAAATTCGTTTCATCCATCAGTACGACATTTTCGAATTCCAACATAGATTCGTTTATTTTATTCTGTCTCCAAAGTAAGTCTGCCCTCTGAAGAGCTTCTACGATATTTTCTGAAAATTCGTATTCTGTCGCTAAAATTGAATTTGGCGTTAAAGTTATTAAGGTTAGCCAGATGTATATTGAAAATCGAAAAAATGCCATAAGATATCTTGCCTACGGATACTTTCGACAAAAATATACCCAGAATTGGTTCCTTGAAACTAAATATTCATACAGAATCTGCGTTTAATGCTAAATTATTGTTAGAACTGCACACGATAGCTTAATCCAAAATGCAACTCGTCTTCAGCAGATTGATTGTAAGTATCATTATCTAATATGATTGTAGTGGCTAAATCTATCGAGATTGATGATTCTTCGTCTAAGTATCTAGTAAGACTAAGATTTGGAATAAGGTCTGCGATACCAGTCTTCAAAGGTTGATTACTTAGGGGGTTTCTAAAGAGTTGTCCATTGATTCTCTTTTCATCTCTAAATGTATTACCAAACGAAGAAAAATAGCCAAGTTTAACACCGAATCCGTAAATCCAATCGCGATCTACTTTATTCTTCTCGATTTCGGCAGTGTAATAGAGCCCAGAATTGAAATCGAAGTCATAGTAAAGTGTCAGCGATGGATTCCATGAAGAGTTTAAATTGTATCGGGCATACACTTCTTGGCTATTCATAAAATTATCGTAGAAATTGTACAGAATATAGCCTAACTGAACTGAGCTGCCGTTTTCTCGCTCCCATGTATATGAAAAAGTACTGTCGACTTCAAGCCAATTAGATTGCAGATCCGTTACAAAATTGTCATCTGCCGTATCGTAGGTGGCCCAGAAACTTCCACTCCAATTTTCATATTGCCAACCCAGAGATATATGATAATTACCATTGGAGCTACGATTAATACCACGCCAAATGTAGTTATTCATGATACCTATTTCACCATCAAAGTTGATGATATGGGGCTCTACACAATTATTTGGGCTATGACTGATTAGGCTGAATATGAATAATAGTTTTAGACAACGAAACATGATCAATCTGAACTAAAGTTTCAATTTTTCTTGGCTTCAGGTTTTATTTCTTTTATCGCCATTTGCATGTGCATACTAACTTTGACGTTTGAATTATTGGGAAGTAATCCAGGCACTTTTAAGGGTATTTCGAATTGAAATTTAGAATCTGCGAAGCTTTCGACGATACGACCTAATTTTGAGTCAAAAACCGTATTGCCTTTTGTCATGGCTTGGACGGCATCTCCACCCGAGTTTTTGAGTTTCATAATTGAAGATATTGTAACTTCATCGCCGGCGACTTTGGTAATCTTATAAAGAGTTCTGGTTTCCACTGGGATAGGCTGTGCAATATCTTTCAATTGTGTCCAAGTGTCCCCAGCTTTGAGAGTCTCTTCAGGAAAAACCATTTGCATGGCATTCTCTCCCATAGATTGTCCGGGACCTTGACTCAATGCTGATAATAATTTACCGTTTTTCCGCATCCGAACTATCTGAGTTTGATTCATAGCACTGTTAGTCGGCTTTCGGACCCCATTTACTTCCTGTTCAGCACTCAAAACAGTCATTGCTACTTTTAGATTGCCTTCCTTATCTTCTTCAATAAGTTCTTGTTTCATACGGACAATCGTTTTCATTTTGACTTCGCGTTTTCCGCTATCAGGACTTACGAAGCTGGATGAGCTGTCCATTACGAGTTCGTAGACTACGGGAACATTTTTCTCGTATTTGTATTGCAGTTTGACTGCCTCTGTAGTGATGGAGGATGTGAGAAAAACAACCGCCGATAATAGAAGGATGTAAAGTTTTGTCATGCTAGGCTCCCACTGCTTGGATAGACACTAAAGAAGTTTCATTTAAGCATATCGGTAATGGGCTGTAAAGCTACAAGGTTTGTATGCAAAAAAGCTTTCTCATAATGAGATATGTCAGTTTTGT
>JAYZAC010000020.1:0-20862 GCA_036339875.1 bacterium
TTGCCTCAAGAAACGTCTAACGAATCAATAACTTTACAAGGTCATACACATCCTGGCTTGACTTTGGAAGTCATAAATGAAAAGACTCTAGATAAAATTCAAGTACAAGCTGATTACAAAGGATTTTTCAAATTTGAACCACTAGGGCTTCATTTAGGAGATAACCCTATTACTTGGCGTGTAGCTGATCAATTTTACGCAGAACCAGCTGGCAGACAAATTGACGTTCCTCATTTCAACTCTTCAAATGCACGCTACAAACCCGGAACTCTTGAGAAAATTTGGCATTTCATTTACAAAGTAATATTTCCAATACTCACAACTCCTCTGCTACATTTTGGTGGCGGATATTTTCAAGGACTTATTATCAATTGGTGGGACACTTTTCCTTTAGTCACTGACGAACCAGGCATCCCTGCCCCTCTACGCGATGTTGGATTCTACTTCGTAATTTTAACTTGCATGTTCAACCTACTCATCCTATTTGACGGCTTTGACACTACTTTCAATAAAGAAAATCGAGAAGGAAAGTTTTAATGTTCACGCTGCAAGTCGTCCTTAGCTCATTTTTAATTCTAAGTTGCCTACTCTTCTCTGTAATATATTGCCTGATAGATAACCATTCGAAAATGCATAGTTACCGTGATTTTTTTCAGAATATGAAGTTATACTTAGCGGGCTTCATTGGATGCGCCTTACTTCTAAATGTTTTACAAGGAATTTTCGGTCAATGAAACAGCAGGTTTATTTAACTATTATAGGTAAGAATGAGGTTGGAATCATTGCTTCTGTGAGTAACTGCTTACTGAATTATAGGATATCCATTCAAGATATTACTCAAAAAATACTTGATGAAAAGTTTGTATTATTTATGGTGCTAGAGTGCAAATCTCACCTTGATGTTCATAATTTACAAACGCATTTGGAGGAGGCCGTTCGACAATTTAAGGTTAAAATCATGTTGGCACAGGAGGATCTTTTTAACTCCATGCACCGAATATAGGCTTCTTGATGACTTTTCAGTTAGGAGAAATATTAGAGTCGATATCTTTTGTTAGTCAGGACCACTTCGATATTCGAACAGTTACCATGGGATTAAGCCTTAGGGAATGTCAAGGAGCAAGTGATCATCGTATTGCTAACTGTGTTTATGATCATATTATGCGGGCAGCCGAATCACTAGTCCCGGAAGTTGATAAAGTTAGTCAGCGTTTCAATGTTCCAGTTGCCAATAAACGTATCTCATTGACGCCAGTAGCCTTATTATGTGATGGACGAAACTCGTCAATTCCCCTAAAAATTGCGCAAGCAATAGATCGCTCTGCTGAAACACTAGGGATAGACTTTATTGGCGGTTACTCCGCAATTGTTGACCGAGGAATAAGTCCCGGAGAAAGAAATCTTATAGACAGCTTACCAGAAGCCTTAAGCAGCACTAAAAGACTTTGTGGCTCCTTTAATGTTGCTACAACGAGAAGCGGCCTTAATGTAGATGCAATTTCCTTAATTGCAGAAAAAATGCTAGAACTGGCCAAAGCCACTATTAATCAAGATGCCATCGGATGCGCTAAATTAGTCGTATTTGCAAATGCTGTTGAGGATAATCCTTTCATGGCTGGCGCATTTCACGGGGTATCAATGGGAGAAAGATGTATCTCAGTTGGTATCTCTGGACCGGGGGTCGTCGCCCAAGCATTACGCGATGCAGGTCCTGAACTGAATTTACAGGATTTAGCCGAAGTTATTAAAAAAACCTCCTTTAAAATGACGCGAGTAGGCGAACTTTTTCTCCGAGAATGTTCAACTGCACTGAATGCAGAAAGAGGCATAATTGACGTATCTCTTGCACCAACTCCTCTTCCAGGTGATAGTGTGGGTGAAGTTCTGGAATTAGTTGGTTTAGAACGTGTGGGTGCTCATGGAACAACGCTGGCCCTTGCCCTTGTGAATGATGCAATTAAAAAGGGCGGAATGATGGCAGCCTCAAGAGTTGGAGGAATGAGTGGAGCTTTCATACCTTTAAGTGAAGATGCCAATATGATTGAATCTGCTGAACTGGGTCATCTGAGTCTATCTAAACTCGAAGCAATAACCTGCGTTTGTTCAGTAGGTCTGGATATGATAGCTATACCTGGTGACATACCTACTTCGACTCTAGCTGCTATAATTGCTGATGAAGCTGCACTAGGAATGGTTAATTCTAAAACTACCGGTGTTAGAATAATACCTGTACCGGGTAAAAAAGCTGGCGAATGGGCTCGTTTTGGAGGACTTCTCGGTGAAACACCCATATTACCGGTCAGCTCTCTTTCATCTGAAGGTATATTTAGAAGAGGTGGTTTTGTGCCAACGCCTTGCCAAGGTTTTAGGAACTAAAATGAGATTTCCGAGACTGTTAGATCGCTACATTCTTGGGGAGATCAAAAAACCATTAATCTTTTCATTTTTCATCTTTGCGAGTCTTTGGATAATTAATCTACTTATTCGCGTATTAAATTTGGCTATTAGTAAAGGTATTGGCTGGGAGGCCTTATTCAAACTCGTTATCTACTATCTGCCTACTGTTATAGTAACAAGTGCACCCATGGCTGTATTGATGGGTTGCATGTTAGGAATGACTCGTTTAAACAACGATAGTGAAATAATTGCCCTAAAAGCAGCAGGCTTAAGCCCACTCCGTCTAATATATCCTCTGCTTCTAATTGGCCTAAGTGTTTCTTTAGTTATATTTTTCTTAAACGAGAAGATAGTACCTGTAGCAAAGTTCCTTTCACAGCAAACATATATTAACGAAATAACGTTGAAGAAGCCATTACCTAAAGTAGCAAAAAATATGTTTTTCGATGGAGGTAGTAAATTCAAACTATATGTTCGAGACTATGACCAGAAAACAAACTCAATGCTTGATGTAAGTATGTTTCAATTCAATAAAAATAACTATCCGAGCCTAACCCAGGCTAGTCACGCTAATATCCAAAATGGCAATCTGTGGGTATTTAAGGACGGAAAAACTATATATTTCGATAGTGATGGATCCGTTAAGTATCAAGTAAGGTTCGCCACATGGTCTTATCCAATTAGCGATCGTTACGCTAACCATGTAGTTAGAAATCCTGAAAATAAAAGTCCCTCTGAAATGAATATGGCGGAGTTAAGTGAGATAATTAACAGGCGCAACAAGCGAGGTCTTAGCACCCGTGAATTTGAGACACAAATGTACTTTCGAAGCGCATTTCCATTCGCAAGTTTTTTTATGGTACTCGTCGGCGTACCATTAGCTATGAAGCATGCACGAGGTGGTAAATCTAATGGATTTGGTATCAGTATATTTATAATGATTATCTATTATATCCTTCTTTCTACAGGTAAAAGTTTGGGCGGAAACGGCACCTTAAATCCATTGATGAGCAATTGGGTCCCAAACTGTGCATGCCTTTTACTTGGCCTATGGTTTTTACGGCGAAGTCGCGTTTAAATGCATACTTCATCATGAATCTAACAATTCATAACTTTGTTAAAAATAAATATAACGAAACATTTCAATCCTCACCAATTGAATATGACTTCTTGGACACCCAACTTGGCATATTAAATATAGCTTATAATTCCATGGGGATCTGTCATTTAAGCTTTGAAATGTCTCAAAATAAACTAATTAAACAACTGAAATATGAATGGCCAAAATCATCTATTAAAAATAATCCGATCGCTATCGATCTCAAAAATAGAATTTTACAATACTTAGATCATCAGTTGATCGAAAAACAATCAAAAATTTCCTCAAATAATGCAATTTCAATAGTACTTAAAGGAACTATTTTTCAAATTCAAGTCTGGCGACAACTAACGAGAATACCCATCGGAATGATCTCTAATTATAGCCAAATAGCTAAGGATCTCAACATACCTAGAGCCACTCGGGCAATTAGTAACGCTATTGCTATCAATCCGATAGCTATCTTAATCCCTTGTCACAGAGTGATTCGTAAAGACGGTCATTTAGGAGGATATCGTTGGGGCAATTACAACAAAATAAGACTATTAAAGTTAGAAAACCAGCAATTTAATGTACCAGTCCAAGCCTGCCGAAGACTGTAGACCAAAAACTCTGAAGTAAGTCGACTCCATTAAATAATTCTCTTGGATGCTTACGAATTTGATCTTTGTAATCAGATTTGAGAGCTAGCCTTTTAAGATCACTATAATCCAGTAATCCAACTTTTACATCTTGTATAACACCCCTGCTATCAACAAAAAATAAAGTTGGCAATCTAGTAACCTCCAACAAAGGTTCAGCCGTTTGATTAAGTCTACCAACGGTATATTGAATGGAATATTTGTCTCGCGCATGTTTAATAGTATTCATACCTTCAGAACTAATCCCTAAGACCGTTACCTTAGGATTCCTATTTAATGAATTCAAGTGGGGAATTTTACTTACGCATGGTGCACACCAACTAGCCCAATATGCAACGATGACTTTTTGCTCTCTGAAATTTTCAAAATTTAACAATTCGCCTTCAGGGGTTTTAATAGAAAATGAAGCTAACTGAACACCCTGCCATCTAGCATGCAATGGATCTTCTGATCCATACATAAAGCCTGCATAAATAGTGAAAATAAAAATTAATAGACAGTGTAAAATCCCCATCCCGCCAAGAATAAATCCGACCAAAGATAAGAATCGAGACCTATAATCTATGTACAGAGCATATGATAAAGTACAGCATAAAACCGCTGGAATTATACCAATTACCAGAAAACTCAAGGGTATTGATATCAAACCAAGAAAATATGAAAGGAACACCTTGAACCATAAACTCTTTTCACTCATAAATAAATACTAACACCAAAATAGAAAAAAAGGGCTGATCGACTTAGGATCAACCCTTAATAATGGGGGGAAAAGTAAATCTACTAAATTAATTAAAATCCACGCTCAAGTGCAATACGATATCCACTGTGTTCGATATCAACTTCATCATCATCTGATTTAGCATCTAGAGAATACCCTTTTAAGCCCATTGAAATTCGCCAATCATCGACACTTTCCGGACGAAAGTAATATTTGGCGCCCAAATCATACTCCGTTAGACTCGTATCACTATAACTAAAAAGTTTTGCCTGAGCATATAAGTCAATATGATCGCTCATATTCTTAATCATTTCAGCACCGAAAGTTGGTAATAATACAGGTCCGTTTATCGAAGCAGTAGTTCCTCCGTTAGCTAAACTCAAATCGAAATCTAAATACTTAACAGAAAATAGCCAGTTGATACCAAACTCTCCTCTTTCACTCCTCACCCATTCACGTCGATAAGTAAAGTCATAGTCGGAAATACTATGATCAAAAACCGCTCCTGTAGCAAAATTTTGTCCATCGAAACCTTGGAGAGTTCCTGCTATTGTAGACTGATTATCCAGGTTTAAAAACCTGAACGAGATAGCATGTTTAAATAAATCAACATCAAAACCGGCCTCTAAATATGTACCCGAACTTTCACCAATCGTAGCACTGTTCGTACCATCAGAAATGGAACCGTCCATATCTGCAGCAATTATAGCTACATAACCATCGTTCTCATAATGAGCATCCTCAAAATGGCGCTCAACTATGGGACGTTCCTCATACACTTCAATTTCTTCCGGAACTCCAAAGGGATTCCCGTATCGAACCATTTTTCGCATACGCTTAGTTCTTACTGCGCCACGGTCTACATACATATCCTCATAAGATCTCTCATATAACTTTTGGCGCTCAACAAATGCCCAATACTTGTCTTCATTAATGTAATTGGTAAATGGTACTGCAGCAGGTGAAGCAATTTTTTCACCGGTGACCTTATTCCAAGCTGCTTTTGAAATTACCTCTCCGTAAGAATTATAAACAATTCTAAGCTTCGCTACCGTACTTTCAATCTCATCTTTAATAATTGGTTCCGCTAACACATCGAGACTAATTTTCAGGTCTTGCCCATTACGTCGATCCCAAGCATGAATCGATATAATGTTACCTTTTTTATCATAAGAAGACTTGATGATCGTATGCTTCGTTGTTGAGGTCCTCACTATAGCTATCTCGTCGCCTATTTCAACAGGCTTATCTAGATAAGAGGTTCGATAAGGATACCAATCTCCTGTTTGAGTCTTCTTCATCATAGGTGGGGTTTTGACCCCATCCATAGTTTTACCAATGTAAAATGGTGATGCTTTGTAATCATTACGGTGATGCTTTGCATCCTTATATTCTGCATTCTTTTCGAACATCCGATCCGATGTTCCATCCTCGAGGCTATCCGATGCAAACAAAATGCTTGCTGAACCGGTAAGCAACAAGGTAACTATTAATTTACCTGTTTCTTTCATTACTTTCCCCTTTACCATAAATTTTAATTTATTATTTATCCGGTAACTTTACGTACCTGCTTCATATCAGTAAATCCTTGAATAACTTTCAGCAAAGCGTCCTCCTTCAAACTAATGTAGCCAGACTGCCTTGCTGCTGCCACAAGCTCTAGAGGCGTTCCACCCTGTGTAATTATTTCTTGAATGTCTATGGAGTTTTGTAGAATTTCATGAATTCCGAGACGACCAATATAACCACTCCCCAAACAATAACTACATCCTTTACCTTCATAGACGGATTGAGTTTTTAATTTGTAGCGATTAGCGAAGTCCTGTAATTCTGGATCCAGTGCCACAGGTATGCGACATTTTACGCATAATCTTCGTACCAATCTCTGTGCAATAGATCCAATTAAAACTGAACTGACTAGAAATTTATCTACACCAATCTCCGTTAATCTCATTATTGAACTAGCTGAGTCGTTAGAATGTAAAGTACTCATAACATAATGCCCAGTCATAGCAGCTTCACAGGCTATTTTAGCTGTTTCAGAATCTCGGATTTCACCTACTAAAATAATATCTGGAGCTTGTCTAAGAATCGATCGCAGCAAAGAGGCAAAAGTTAAACCAACTTCAGAGTTAACTTGAGCTTGAGAATAATAAGGTATTTCATATTCGACTGGGTCCTCAACGGTAACAACAGACTTTGTTGGATTGTACATATATGCCAAACTTGCATACAATGAAGTTGTTTTTCCAGAGCCCGTCGGTCCCGTGACTAGCATAAGACCATGGGGCTTATTGAGAAGAGTCGTTAGAAGACGCATGGAATAATTTGAAAGACCTGCATTTTTCAAACTGACGTCTAATCTATCCTTGAATAGTACTCTTAGAACTACTTTTTCTCCATCGATTGTAGGCAATACTGATACTCGACAATCGATCATCTTATCTTTCAATCTACCTTTAAATCTGCCATCTTGTGGCAATCGTTTTTCTGATATATCAAGATTTGCCATCGTCTTTAAGCGAGCAACTACTTTCTCCTTATGCTTATCAAATTCAGCAGGAAATTTGAATGCATCCTGTACAATTCCATCGATTCTATAGCGCACTTTCAAAGTATCATCTTTAGGCTCGATATAAATATCCGTAGCTTTACGCTTTATCCCTGTTCTAAGAATAATGTTGGTAAAAGCAATGATAGGCGTCGTCGCCTCCTCAACATCATGGACTGTATCATGTAGAGGGTTTGCCTTATCAACTGGCTCAGCTTGTAATGCGTCTAAAAGAGGCAAAAACTCCTTCATTCGCTCTTTGTAAGCTTCAATCGCAGACTTTATTGAATCCTCGGTAGTTGCATGTATCTCAACTCTTTTACCCGTACGATGAGAAACTTCATCTGCAATAAAATTAAGATTTAATGGATCACTATGAACTACGACTAATGTATTCCCAATCAGATCTATGGGGAGAACGTTATTTGATAAAATATAATCTTCTGGTAGAGCTATGTAAGCGGATGGAGATATTTCGACTCCAGCCATCGATTTCATAGATAGGTCTTGCTGCCAACACAAACATTCTAGAATATTCTCTTCGGTAACTATTCCCAAAGCAATTAACTGCTCTCCTAGTCTGAGCCCAGTTTCCTTCTGCTGCTTAAATGCTTGTTGTAATTGTTGAGGCGTCACAAACTTTTTGTGCAATAGCACATCCCCCAACCTCATTTTAGATTTATCGATTTGATCTTCTGCCATGGCAGTATTCACCCCTTGATGAATAAATTTATGTGCAGAATCGACCTAGTGAGTCGCTGGGATTAGGTATTTTTTTGTGGCTAAATATTTGTTCTCAGGAAACTAAACAAAAGCTCACTCAAGCATTTTTCTTTTGTATGAAGTTACTAATTCTGGATACTTTCAGGTACCTTTATCAAAGGAAGCTTTCCATAAGGTATTGGTAAGAAAACTTTCTTGAAAAGATGAATTGGATTCTTGGGAGAATCAATTTTAATACTTATCCTGATGAGTGGAATTTTATCTGGCTTAGAACGCTTTGAGTCATAAACTTCATAAAAACTTTTCTCAAGTCTCCAAGCAGAAAAAACATTAGGTGCCAAATATTTTGATCGAATCTGACTCGGTAACTTTCGCCATTTCTCAGTACCAACTTTTCGTTCAAATATATAATAGTCACTATCATCTTTTCTAACTCTAATCTCAACCTTCTCTACCATTAACTTATTTAAGTCTGAAACTGGGTCCCTCTTGTTTGGGTCAGATTCAAAATAAAACCTATGAAATTCAATATAATCACTTTTCAGGCGAATTATATTTCTGACGGATCGCAAATCTTTACTTATTACCTCAAGAGTATTCTGGGCATCTAGCACTCTTATAATCGTATCTGAACCCTTATAGTACGTACGCGATAAATTTATATAAAAAGTGTAGATAATTCCGGCAACCATTATCATAATCGTAGCCACAATTAAAAGTTCAATTAAAGTAAACGCTCTGTCTGCTTGTCTTTTAACCAAATGAATCATATTACTTTCTACGATAACGGCTTATCTCAAGTTTTCTCGAATTAGTTTTTGAATCTATGAAAATTTGTACAGTAATTTTAACTAAGTCTTTACTCTTCTTTACAGGCTGAGATTTCTTTTCAGGCTCATCCAACCCCTGATTTCTTTCAAATTTTTTATCTAATTTTGATTCAACAAATTCCAAACGTACAACACGACGAAAAATCTTGTAAGACTCCGGATAAAATTCATAGGAGAATCCATAGTATTGCTTATAAGCTTTCTTAAATCTAGACATTGCCAAACGAGGTAAATCTTTTTCAGTTATATAGATATCACTGAAATTCTTTTCAAAATAATTTCTGTCTGTCCTCATTTTGAAAAAGTGACCAGTGTGATTACCGGAGTAAATACCATCATTTTCATTAGGAGGTTTTGCATAAACATCCCAGTCCGCTTTGAGCTTTTTAAATGGAACCATACGCAACTCTTCCATTTTCTCTTCCATGAGATTAAAAGCCATAATATATTCTTTATTTTTTATAACTCGGCCATAGGAACTGAGGAAAATGTTTCCAAAAGGAATTATTACTGCTGCCACTATAACTAGAGTCAAAATAACTTCTATATAAGTGAAACCATTTTTATCAGAATTTAACCTATAATATTCGGTTTTCTCTGTACCTTTACAGGCATTAGGATTGAGTATTTGGTCATGTTCTTTTTTAAGAATATTTCTATCTAAAATCTTATGCTGTAAAGTCCCGTAACAGAAAATCAACAATGCTAAGCTAGCAATTATAGCGATAGAAATCGAATTGAGCCCAAGTAGAATATAAGCTGATAGTGCAGACACGATAAGGAAGACTTCTATTAAAACATATCTTACACCGAACGGAGTACCGCAATAGCGACATCGCCCATTTAATACCACATAACTCAAAACTGGAAATAAATCTTTAGGTCCTAATACATGCTTACACACCGGACAGTGACTTCGTGGAAGAAAAATAGATTCGCCTCTTGGCACTCTCCATACTGCCATATTTAAAAAACTACCTAACATTCCAGCTAGCAAACTAATCAACGAGAGCTTCGCCCAAGTGGGAGAGAGCGACCATTGATATGGTAGTTGCTCAAATAAATAAACCTTAATACCCAAACCTAACGTGGCTAGGAATTCATCCATTAAAACGCTTCCTAACTATCACGACTGCCATTCTGATTGCAAAGCTGCTAAATGCTCTGTACTTAGATGGCAATCGAAAAGATCCTTGCCCATAGGCTTTCCATGAAAATATTGCATTACTCGTGCACAAAGTCTCATATTTTCACCACGTAATCGGTGAAAAATATCCTTAAAAAATATTAACGACTCCTTTGCATCAATTTTCCTCAAGGCCAACATAGCCTCTCCAACTAACTCATCATTACGTTCAAAGAGCAAACATATAATCCTAGGAATAGCTCTATCCAAGCGATGCTCACCTAGAACATAAATAGAATAAATTTGTAGTTTGGGGTCATCAACAAATAATAAATCTAATAGCTGATCTACCTCGTTATCCTCAAGCTTGGCAGGTAATTCAAATGTAGGAATTTTTTCAGCGTAGCTATCTAGTAAATTTTCAATATGATCGCTATTATCGGAATCAACTACAACAGAGGTGGATATTTCGGCCAAAACTTGTTTCGCACTTCTTGAATCATTACCTTTTAGGTGATCCACCAATCGTTGAAAATTACTTTGATCCTGCTTAAGAAGTCCTTGAATAACATGATTCCGAACATTTTGAGCCTCATCCAATAATCCTTGTACAAGTAATTCAACAACCTCGCTACTGCCAATTTCACCAAGTGCAAACGCAGCGGAAGCTCGCAATGAAGATGAATCAGATACCAACGCCTGCTGAAGATGTCCAAGAACTTTTGACTCGCCGAGTCGAAAGACGGCCACTGCTGCATTTGCCATAATTCGGTTATTACTATTTTCTAAATATGGCTGGAGAATTTGAGTCAGTCTACGATCACCTATTTTACCAAGAACTTCAATGCAATTAGCCACTACACGCTGATCTTTATGTTTCAAGAACTCCTCTATTTTCTGGATAGATTCTTCAGAAGGAAATTTTTCAAAACAATGAATCAACCTTGAAAGAAGATGAGAGTTTAATTCCGCCTCCACTGCCCTAATTAATAAATCCTGTGAACCATCTTTGTGAGTATAATAGCCAAGACCTTCAACCGATATCCTTCGCAATGATTCATCTTCATGGAATAAGTAGGTTTTAAGTAATTCATAACCTTCTGATAAACCTAATTTATAGAGTATTTTTAATATAAAAGAGGCAATGTAAGCTTCTTCCTGATCCAGCATTTTGAGTAGCAGCCCTTTTTGCTCGTCCGTTACCGATTCTAGATGATCAGCAAAAAATAAAAACGTGTAAATTTTGACCAAGTCATCTCCCATTGAGAGATTATCGAATAGGATCGGTATTGCTCTATCCTTAAATACTTTCAAAACTCGATTAGCAATCGAATGTACTTGATAATTTTCAGAATAAAGAGCGTAAACAACATCTTCGAGTAATTCATCAAGTTTCAGTTCACCGACAACCCAAATTGCTGAAGCTTTACGCTGATTATCTGTTCCCTTCAACATTAATTTTAACAAGGGAAGAAAATTGCTATCTCCATGCTCTAAAACCTCTTTTAGAGCTGTTGAGGCAACTCTATTATTTTCATCTTGCACAAAATAACTGACTCGTTGCAGAACCTCCTGTTTATCGCGCACCTTCAGCTTGATTATCGATTCAATAGCATTTGCCCTTATCCTAGGTTCCGCAAAATGCAAATACTTATCAATTGGGTCTAAAAGATTTGGCGTACCAATCTCACCCAAAATTCTAATTAAGGATGCTTTAATAAAAATATCTTTTTCTAACTCAAGCTTATCTAACAAAAGATTTGTGCAGCGACGATTTGCAACCCTAGATATCGCTTCTACAGTCTGAACTCGTATTGATCTAGAAGGATGTGAAAGATTTTTTGCTAGCTCGAAAAATAAATCATATTGTTGAGATTCAGTGAGTTCAAATGGCACGAGAAGATTCCTTCCATCCGTTGAATTTATGTACTTTGATCAAATCACCGGTAGCTCTGACAAAAATTGGCTCACAAGAAGTTGCATAAATTTCAGAATCTAGTTCACAAAGAGTTACTTCATCAATAAAAATTTCATTCCATCCTGCAGCTTGTACTAAAGATTCAGCCACACCAGTCTTACGACCTGCCGTTCTCAATACTTGATAGTCATAACCCATGTTACCAACCAAAAATTCACCTAATACCATGCTAGCCCCAATACGTACAGACTTTGAAAACCATTCACCATCCATTAATTTTAGTTCTTGTATCAGCCTATCCAGTTGACGCATAACATATCTACAATTTACTCCTTCATGTACCATAAAGTTTATAACTATACGATCATCAGAAACTTCTTCTATAAAAGCTTTGCCATCATCCATGACTCTTGTGATTGTACTTATGATATTACTTTTTAACTCACACACCTCCTCGTCTTTGATTCCAGCAAAGAGGTTATTTT
Organism: bacterium; assembly: GCA_036339875.1. Taxonomy (GTDB): domain Bacteria; phylum Muiribacteriota; class UBA6191; order UBA6191; family UBA6191; genus JAYZAC01. Next base: position 12,489 of record JAYZAC010000020.1, read on the forward strand.
CATTTTTAATCATGAGGCGAACTTGAATTACTGGCTCTTTTTTCCATTCAAACTCTATTTCAGGGGCGTTTAAAATTTTCTTGAAATAAGCTTTGCTAAAAAAACGGGCAAACATTCTCTCTACACGATTAATTTCAACCTGAAATAAAGCAACAAAAACAATGGTCAATAATCCAGTCACATTCAGGAAAACCACACTCAGATCATTTCTATTCAATAAGCTGAAAACTTGAAAAAAACTATAGATAAAAGCAACAGCAATTAATGCTGCCATAACATAGAAAATAAATCTGCTTGGCCGTTTTAGGCGTTTGGTAGACTTAACTGTTTTCTCACGGGCAAGCATAATAAGGAATTCGCCTGCATCATGAGGAATCTCTCCCAAATGAACTTTTTGACTGATTCTTTCAACTTCCTGAAGATAAGCGTCTTCCAATTGACGGGTATTCATAGACATTGCTGCTCACTTCCCGAGGTATTTAATCGTAGCTTTGTACCTCAGTGCGAAGATTTTAGCACGGTGCACAAAAGCCTTCAAAGTTAGCAAAATTTAGCTTTGACCTTATCCGCTACAAAATCGGAAACCATACCTGTTACATCGCGGTATCTCAAAACATCTTTTACAAGAGAAGAAGATACGTGAGCTAACCCACCATCAGTACGAATAAAAACAGTTTCCAATTGCGGATTCAAATGCTTATTCATCGCCGCCATCTGAAACTCGAACTCAAAATCCGCATTAGTACGCAATCCACGCAAGATACCTAAGGCTCCAATTTTACAGGCATATTCTGCGGTAAGACCTTCATATAAATCCACACGCATATTTTGTCTTTCGGACTCACTGAAATAGGACAAAAACATTTCGCGTCTTTCCTCTGCAGTAAACATATATGACTTAGTACCACTCTCAATATGAATACCAATCACTAACAATTCACATAATTTTAACCCACGTAACGCAATATCATGGTGACCAGAAGTTGGAGGATCAAAACTTCCAGGATAAAGTAATACTCTTTGTTGACTAATATTATTCATTAATTTGATTTCCCAATCTCCAAACCTCTTTGCTCAAGTAAAAATCTCTGATTTTCCTCTTCAATGAAGTTACTAAAATATACAATCGGATTCTCTGCAGTTTCATTAACTCGATGAATCTCACGCATATACTCCTTAGCTAAAAAGGCCTTCGTAGTACCTGGTACCAACCAACTTACCGCCTCAAAAAATGGATAAGCCTCTCCATATGACTTTTTAACAATAAACAACTTTTGAGCATGTTTTATAAATGGATCTACGGCATTTCGAGCTAATTTACCGAATAACTTGGCATCGAGATTAGGCTTTTCTCTTAAAACAGCTAGAGCATCGTAAAAGTTTTGTGAAGCTTGCATATAATCCTCTAACTCCAAATGCTTCAAGCCTGTGAAATAATAAAGATTCATTAGAAAAACTAGAGCTGTATCTGCCTCTGGACTACTTCTATTCAAACGAATAATCTTTTCCAGATATGGTTTACAATTTTTGAAATCCTGCTCGAAATAGTAGGTTCGAGCTATAGTCATATACTTATTAAGTAAATGCTCACGTACTGACTTAGCTAAGATACCGGATGGCTGCAATTCAACAAACTTTTCAAGATTTTTAATTCCGTGCTGCAATTCACGAATTCTGAAATATAGAAAACCTAACTCATAATATGAAAGCTGAAACTTTTGATTATAAAAAATTGATTTTTCCAATGATTCAATAGCTTCACGAATTTTTTCTCCTTTAATAGCCTTCATACCTCGCTTGAAGTAATAAGTTGAAAGTTTTTCTTTCATTTGGACTTTTTGATTTTGACTCAAAGCCTTATTCGCTAAAGATTTTTCGAGAAATTTCGCCTCATCATCAGGTGACTTAAAGCCACGAGTACCATTTTCCTCACTCATTAGTTGCTGTGTATCACCCCTAAGAAGGGTCTGTATACCCTGTAAACGCTCCTCAACACCACCAATATGCCCTGCCTTTCTCATAGCCTGTAATTCTTTTAATCGCTTACTGACCCCTGGATAGCCGGGGTCCATCCTTACTAGCTTTTTAAGGGCCACTTCCTCTAATACTAAGTTTCCATCTTGACGATGTGATTCAGCTAACTGCCAAAGGAAACCAGATTGATTAGCTTCCAGGGAAGAAATCGCTGCGAATACAATTAGTACAACAAAACTTAATTTTTTCATTTTTATTTTAGAGGAGGCAGTAGATCATCATAATTTGTGGTCAAATTCTCCTCATCATCTACATCCTTATTCAGAGATGGAATCAAATCTTCTGCACTTGCATCTGATGACATTTTAGGTAAAAGATCATCATATTCTGTTGTACTTACATCTAAAGGTGGCAATAGATCATCATATTCGTTTGATTCAGTACCATGAACGTTATCGAGAGGGGGCAACAGATCATCATAATCAATATTCTGATCTGAGTTATCCACTTGTAGCTCTAATAAACTATCTGAATTCTCAGGAGGAAGTAAATCTTTATAATCATCCTCAGAATTCAGTGTAGAGTCAGAGATCGAAGATGGCAGTAGATCATCAAAGTTATCTATCACATTCGAATTCGTTGAATCTAATGGAGGAAGTAAGCTATCGAAGGAATCCATATCCTCCCTATCTGACTTTGACGCATTCAACGGAGGCAGTAAATCATCATAAGACTCCGAAATACTATCTTGTGAAGAATTTAAGCTAGGTAACAGGTCATCATATGAATCCGAAATATTATCTTGTGGCGAATTTAAGCTAGGTAAAAGGTCGTCATATGAATCCGAAATAGTATCTTGCGACGAATTTAAGCTAGGTAAAAGGTCATCGTATGAATCATTATCTTCATATTCGTCAATTTTTTCAGACTGTTTATTTAATGGCAACAGGTCATCGATAATTTCGGCTTCATTCAAAGAACTCTTTTCTTCCTCAAGAAGATTCTGATTATTGAAAGATTCAGATGAAGAACTTGAATCTTCAGAGTTCATTCCTCCGGAATCACTCTCATCAAATCCGAAGCTTTGAGAGGGTAGGTTTTGAACTAATTCAGAACTTTTTTCCAAATTGCTACTATTAAAATCTTGCTCATTTGTAACGCTTTTAGTGACAGTATCAGTCGAAGTCAATGAGCTATCAATTAACTTAGAAGATGAATCATATTGATTACTATCCGAATCACTACCTTGTGCATTTTCAAGCTCTTTCTCTGGTTCCTGAGATCTATGAGACGACAATGCAGTAGATAAATCTCCAATTTCCACAGGTTCTTGACCGTAGTCATTTTCGACTGCAAAACTCTTAAATTTCACTGAATCTTCACTAAGCTTCTCTTGTTTCTCTAAAGCCTTTTGAATTTCTACAGGCATCACTCCGGAATCTTGATATTCTTTAATGTTATTAATTGCCTTCTCAATGAAGAATTTTTCAAATGAAATCGCATTAGCATGTGATTCCTCAAGAACTCTTAAGGCATCTGAATTGAGCATTAGCTCGAGACTTCGAATAGCTACCAGTCTTGCTGAGGTCTCAGCCTCCGCGAGAACTCGTTTAATAATTCCTATATCTTTTAACCATCGGATTGCCATAAACTCCTACGATGAATCAACTGGCGAATAACCTCCGCGCAGCCATTATCCTTATCACATTGCAGTAGTGAAGCACTACCAGGAAGTGCATTCACTTTCTCCTGTAGCAAACTCTCTAAAGTATTATCGTCAAATACCAGGAATACTTTGGCTTTTTCATGAAAATCATACAATCTTGATACTTGTATCGACAAATTTGTATGAACTTTCTCCGAAACATATATAAAGAAGGCGTCCACAGGTGGATCACTTTCAACTTGAAAACATTTGGTCCAATCACCTAATGCTATATGCTGGATTCTATACAAATCTGATAAGGAGGAAAAGTCTTCTAAACCGACTTTTTCCATCCACAAAGTTACAAATTTCTTCGAGATTTTTTTCTCTATCTCTTTTTGTACTTTCGCTAATGAAACCTGACGACGGTTTAAATATTTTGTTTGGATACGACTATAGTTATCGTAAATATCAAGCACTTGATAATCCCGTGGTCTGAAAGAAGAACTTATTAATATGTTAAGTAATTTCAGATAAAGTTTATCTCGCTTTTCTTTAAGTTCTACAATATTTTCAGTAGTTAATTTAAGACTCGAGATCGACTCTAATTCTATATTACTCAGACTTGACTCCATCTCCAAATCTTTTGCTTCATTACGCAAATAAGCTTTAATCCTACTTCTATAAACTGAATCCTCATTTTTTCGTAAAATAGAAAAATAGAAGTCAAAGGCCCTCTGATTTTCACCGACTAATCGATAGGAGTTACCTAATTTAAATAAAATTCTTTCCTCACTAAAGGTAGTTTTGTTATCTGCCAGTGCTTTGGTATAAAAAACTATAGCTCCTCTAAAATCTTTTTTTGCAAATCGCTCGTCCCCGCTAGTTTCATCATGAGACGGACTGAGTAAAAAAATATACAAAAATAGGACGGACAGTAGAATCGTAAAAACGAAACCGAAGACCTTCTTCATTTACTCAGACTCCCATGAAGTAATACATCGATTTGAAATTGAGGTTGATATCTCAAGGTCAGAAGAGATTCCTGCTCCTTCATTTCAGAATGATTCTGTTTCATATCCTCCTTGATTCTTGCTTCTTTTTCAAAAAAATAATTATGAAAAAATACTGATTTTTTTTTGTTTTTCAGTTCTTCAAATTGTTTTGAATAATAAATGGATAGCCGCTCTTTCTCCTCCATGAAATCAGCTTTACTTCTCTCTTGGATACTCTTTATTTCGGATTCTACCCAAGAAAAAATCGGCTTTTCAAAAACAGCAAAATCAGACCTTGATAAATCTTTTGTCCCTTTAACAGTCGAAACTGTTAAACTTTCCATAAAGTCTACAGGATTAGGCTTCTCCAGCACTACATTCTGTGCACGATCATGTGCAAAAATGCGACATACCTGGTGAGAAGATGGCCTTCGACAACTCAAACTAACGACCAAAAAGACACCTTCGACCTCATCACATCCATTAAAATGAATAACTTGACCGTTCAGATACTCCTGTAAGGTCCCCAATTTCCGGATAGCTAAAAAATTGTCTGACTTCATATCTCCTGAAATCTTTAATTCAGCATATAGCTCATCTAGACCATTGACTAATTTAGAAATATTAGTATCCATTTCACTCATAGAGAGCCTTTCCCTAAAAAGTTTTCTTGTAATTTTCGTACCTGCTCAAAATTTTGACCCGCCTTCTTAAACTCATCCCCCAATAATTCTATCTCTTTCATTTGATCACTCTTGTCAGAATATTTGACTAGTATTTCCATAATTTTAGAATCTAGGCTCTCTATCTCTTTTAGCTCTCCGCTAAGATGGCCTAAAATCATTTCAAGCTCTCCAACTACGCGCTCAAATAAACGAATTTTATGGCTGAGCAAATTTACAATATGCTCCTCAATAGTATCTTTTATACAAAAGTTGAGAATTAGAACCTCACGCTCCTGCCCTAGTCTATGAACTCGACCGATTCGCTGTTCAACCTTCATCGGGTTCCATGGTAAATCGAAATTAATTAATATTCTCGCAAATTGTAGATTCCAGCCCTCCGCACCGCAGTCAGTAGAGACTAGAATCTGAGCTTCGTTACGAAATTTTTCTACCTGTTTACGCTTACGTTTAACGTTCATTTCTCCATGAAATTCTGCCGTTGGAATTCCTTCCCTCTGAAGTAATCTGACTAATTGCTGCTGAGTTGCACGAAACTGTGTAAATACGATTACCTTATCTCCCTGAGCCTCTTTCGTAACAAAGCGCATAACTTCCTCAAACTTCACAGCTTGCACTACTTTATTACAATTTTCTTTAATACTAACGAAGCTATCCTCCATCTCACCACTCAGTTCACCCTTCTTTAGGATTCCTTCCAAAGAAAGTCTTAATGCTTCAGGCGAAGAAGTTGCTAACTTCTGAAGTAACATCAAAGTGAGTTGATTTAACCCCTTTGGAGACCTAGAAACCATGTAATAACTTTCACGAATAAATTGAGTCAGACTTTCATAGACAACCTTCTCTTCTTTACTCGCAATTAGGCGTCTCATCAAAACTCTTCGTGGAGGCAACTTAAGATGTGTTTCCAACCTGCAATTTCGAATCATATAACGACTAAGACGCTGTCTTAATGCTCTTTCATTCTGAGGTAATTTTTTATTCACAGGATGCACATAAGACTTCCTAAACTGATTTGGTGTACCTAGACTGCCTGGCGCTATCAAGTGGACCAGATTAAAAAGTTCCAAGAGTTCATTCTGAATTGGTGTTGCGGTTAGCAATAACATGTATCGACTAGTTAAACCCTTCACGAATTGAAAATTTAATGTTTTGCTATTTTTAAGCTTGTGAGCTTCATCTACAATAACCATATCCCAATTTCTAGAGGCTATAATACTACGAAAATTACTAGTCTTCGCGAGGTCTAGAGATATTATAAAACGATCAAACCGCATGGCATCTTGGGTGGTTTGCACTACAGGTAGATCAAGTTCAAATTTTTGTCCAAGTTCTTCCTGCCATTGATGTGTCAAACTTGCAGGCGTAAGTATTAATAACGCCTGCATCTGACCTCTTAGATGATATTCTCGTAGAATTAAACCTGCTTCCACAGTTTTACCTAATCCAACCTCATCAGCCAAAATTGCCCGTCCCCCAGTTTCGAATAAAACTTTTCGAACTGTTCTCAGCTGATGTGGATATTGATCAACATCATTTAGACCTACAACCCCCATCAAACTGGAAGCCCCGAGAATATTGACAATCTGAAGTTCTTTTAGTGCTGCAAGTACCAAAGGCCATTGCTCGGATAGATTTAAATCTTTTGAATTTAGATTAGGCTCCGAAGAAATCTCATTATTTTCAATAGCGTTCGTATTTGATATCGAGTGAATAACGTCTAACCATTGTTTATCAGGCTCGATCCTTAAACTTCTTTTTACCTCAATTTTTGCACCTGCTTGTTCTTCTTTACTTTCACGAGCCCAAAGAGAATCTAGAGCCCCTTTGACTTCGTTTTCAAGCTGGGATTCAGATAATTTGGGATAATCCACCTCAAATTTGAGACTCTGATTGAATCCATCTGTATCCAAAATTGACTGATTCAGACGATCGTCCGAAACCGGAAGAACAACATAGATTCGCCTTGGGTCAGAAATACGTCGAACCATTTTAATGCGGGCTCCCACTTCTAACCTTAATTTTTCACAAATTTCTTTCAATTCTACGCTAAGAAGATAACCCTGATTTTTCCGACAGATAGAGGCAACTATCCTTGTACCAACAACTAATTCTACTTTTTCATGATCTCTATGCGGAGCTAGAAGTATTCGATTCTCCATCTCGAACTGAAGAATCCCATTCTCCATGAAGTGATCAGTGAGAATGATTTGGATTTGATGACGGATATCTCCGGCTGGTATGGTATTCATAATTAAATTAGGTGATGGAGTATAACAGTTTAAGGCATTGCTTTGGTGCAATTTGAATATGGTTGGAACTTATTTTTAAGTAGTTAAATGAATTCTTGCCACAATAAATTGGTACTGTTATAGTTATCGCCTTCAAAATGCACCCGTAGCTCAGCTGGATAGAGCGTTTGATTGCGGATCAAGAGGTCACATGTTCGAATCATGTCGGGTGCACTTTCTAAAGACTCGCTCTCATGGCGAGTCTTTTTAGTTTTGCTAAAAACTTCGCTCGTGGCCAAAACTAGTCCGTAGTTCAACCATGTCACAAACGCTGCAATAATTTCATTACACGAAAGTTTGGAAATAGGCTACATTGGGAGATAAATAGGGCGACAATTCAAAAGTGTAAACTCAAAAGTAGCAAGGTATCCTTTAGAGCTCAAGTCAGACTCCAAGGGTATCGGGCACAATCCAAGTCATTTCCGAGTTAAACGCTAGCCATTTGAAATCAAGGGATTGTAAAATATTGAGTACTGTTATCTCATAAATTCGCCATTTGCATAGATCAATAGACTCACCTATCATCAAGTAAGTTTTAGAAATACCAGGGGGCAGCATGTCGGACTATTACGAAAAAGCACTTTACCTTCACGAACGCTTACGGGGTAAGATTGAAATGCGAGCAAAACTTCCAGTGATAGATCTAGAGGATTTGTCCACCATATATACACCCGGTGTAGCTGCTCCATGTCGCAGAATAGCCGAAAATAAAAAAGAAGCTTACAAGTATACTATCAAAAATAATTCGGTGGCGGTTGTCACTGATGGTTCCGCCGTGCTTGGTCT
>JAYZAC010000021.1:0-9745 GCA_036339875.1 bacterium
CAAATTACGTAAAGTTTGATGTAAAGCGTTTGATTTTTTAAGAAGACTTATTACCTCTTTCCAAGTTTTATCGCGTGCCTTGTTTCGTGCTTCATGAAAAAATTTATCCGCCTGCTCTCGTTTAGAGTTGGTGACATATTCATCTAACATTTTCTGCCAAACCGATTCACCTAAAATTATTTTTAGCGCCTCTTTAATGTGCACCTTCATCACAGGGTCTGCAGAATTCAACTTGTCTTTCAACGCATTTATAGCATCTTTCGATTTCAACTTACCCAAAGCATCAACTGCTTCTTTTTGTAGTTGCCAATTGGGATGCTTTAAAAATGGAATTAAACAGCTGGATTCTTCAAAGCCTTCGACTTCACCAATCGCATAAATTAAGCTTTGTAAACGAGGTACGGTCACTTCTCCCTGCATCCTTTTAAGTAAACCTTTCACAAAGCTTGGATCACGAAACACTGCGATACAATTTATATAATCTTCTTCTAATTCCTCTCGAGGTGTGAAATTTAACAAAACTTCCTTAAACTCCGGACAACGCAATCTGCCTATACCTTTAAGTGCCTGTCTCTGAACTAACCAGTTTTCATCATTTAAAGCTTCCAGGAAGACTTCAATCAAATCTTCGCCCCCGATACACGCGAGTGCTTCAAGAACAGCTAGACGCATCTCGGTATCACCACTATCAATTAGCTTGAGCAAATGACCTTTTGCTTTTGGAATAGCTATTATACCTAAACACTTAACCGCTAGCTTACGAATAGTCATATACTCGTCTTCAAGAAGCTCCAAAAGAAACGGCAATGAGAGTTCAGACCTAATTCGCTCAATCGCTACAAGTCCGTTGCATCGAACTTTCCAGTCATTACTATCTAGTAAGCGATGAATCTCTGGCAATGCAGTCTCGCCGATAGATCCCGCCAGAACGCTACCCCAATATATTTCTTCTCTATTAGTACTTCGTAATAACTCAAGAAAAATAGACTGAGCAGAACTTCTGTCATGCGATAGAATATCTACGACCGCTAAATATGTTTGACGAGAATGATTTTCTCGAAAAACCTCTCTTAGGTTTGCATGAGATTTCTTACCCATCTTTAAGAAAAATTCTATAGCATTCTCTCTTGTACCAGCTGACTGAGTGTCTAAGCAATTAATCATAGGTTCGATATAATCACGATTTTGATCTCCAATAAGTGATCTTGTAGTCCAATAGATTAAACTTTGACTATTACCATTCAATATTTCGATAAAGTCTTCGGACTCTTTATATGGGATTTGCTGTAAGGCATCTGCAGCAGCAGTTTTCAATACCCAATCTTCGCCATTGAAAATATTTAATAGTGGTTTAATAAAAACGGCTTCTGATCGTTGCTCCATTACTTTTATCATCCAATATTTACGATTTTCAAACCCCTCCTGCAATTGTCTAATTAAAAACTCAGGAGATAAGTCTTGCAAACGAGATAAAGTGCGAGCCGATTCATTTCTAATTCTCCACAGGGAGTGATCTAATAATTCGAGTAAAATCTCCAAAGACTCCTCGCTGCTCTCAAATTCACTTAAAGCAGATATACTAAGTAATTGGATATCAACATCTTCATCCTTACATAAGCTCATAAAAATTGACTTAGCTACATCTGCATTTAGTCTCCGTAAAGCATTCAAAATCCAAAATCGACCTTCTTTATCTTTTTGATAAAAATTTTCAAGAAGTGGAGCGATAGAAACGTCGCCGATCTTAGCTAGACTTTCAATACTTGACACCTTCATCACTCGTGAGTCATCGTCTAATCTTTCGAGTAAAAAACTCACAGCATATTCGCCTTGCGCACTCAAGGCCTCGATTGATGCTTCACGAATTTTTTCAGAGGGGTGATCTAAATAATTCGCAAGTAAAGGAATACTCTCTGATATCCCAAGCTTTGCAAAAGTATTGACTACACCAAGAACTATTTCCTCATCCTGATTATCTAAAAGTATTTGCTTTAAACGGTTAAAATGCTTTCGCAGTCTAAACTCGCCTACTAATTGAACAAGCCAATATAACTTTTCTTTTGAAATTTTATCTTTTTCTAAAGCTTTTGAAATCGACTCATGAGCTTTGGAACCCATATGCAATATAGTTTGAAATACATAATTCCGTTTTAACCAGCGATTACTATTCAATTCATCGAGGATCTTTGGAACCATCTTCTCGGGATAACGAGCCAAACAATTGGATGCGAGACTACGAACATCATCGTCAGGGTCACCAAGCATATCTAGTAATGGTGAAAATTCTGTTTTAGAAGGTTTTTTACCTACGAAACGCACAACCGCCATCCGAACTAACCTAGAAGAATCATGTAATAGCTCTTTAACATCCTTCAAAGTGCTTGGCTCACCCAAAGCTTCAAGAGCACAAACTGCCCAATAACGAACATCTGGACTTTGATCTTTCAGACGCTGAATAAGTTGTTTCTTAGCTAGTTTACTAGGCTGCTGAATAAATTTTTTAATTGCTTCTACGCGAACTTGTTCGCGCCCATCCTGCAACTGAACCAATAATATATCAAGATCGTAATCACTCATAATTGGTTTGCATTCTACAATAGAATTTAAAAAGATTCTTGTGTACCACACACAAGTCTATATCTGCATAACAGCTTTGTATTACTCACATATAATAAGTCTCAATTAGATGAATATGACTGTCGAAACCAATCCTATGAGATTTTTAATAGCTACTATTTTAATGAGTACGCTAATTAACATAAATATGGCAGTTAGCAGATTCGATGTCTCTAATTCCGAACAATTAATTCAAACAATTAAATTAGTACTTGAACTAATCGATCGCGAACCTAAACGACTAAATAATTTATATAATGAAATTTTACTAGAGCCCGGCTATTACATTATCCCACCAGATGAACAATTCTTTGAGAATGCATACTTTAATCTCAAGAACCGCGGACTGATGGACATACAGCAAACTAGACTAGATATTTTTGTAAATCATCCTTGGCCTCACACCAGAGAAACCATATTTCAAGGTTCTGTCAAACAAGCTTTAAAGTGGCTAAAAGAAAAATTATCTATCGGACTAAGTTTAGGCAATGAAATTGTATATTCTGTAATCACCGATAAAGAGCTATATCAAGCTCTATCAGCCGCTATAATTAATGGTCAGAATACTGTAATAAAAATTCCCAATTGCAGCAAATACCCTTGCGTCAATAACGAGAATTGGCTAAAGAAGATTTACACCCTCAAGATGCCCTTAAGCGACGGAATGCGTCTAAGAATAAGTAGTAAATTTAGTTCATTAGATCAGGAAAAATGGAAATTTTTTAGAAACAAAATTAAACCTTTTACAGAGAGTTATTAAAAATCAACAGATACTCTAAAATTTACCATATTGGCAGAATAACCACTTCCCTCACTGGAAGGACCATCTTTTTCAAACTTATAATTTCCTTCTAAATGTGTGTCGGTGAAAAGTCTCTGATTCAAGTTGAGTTTTAAGCTCATTAAATCACCTGTTTTGTTAGTACGTCTATCTCGACTCCTGCCCCGTGAGACATCCATTCCAATACGCAGGCTAGAATTGTTTGGGGTATAGATAGCTCCCCCTCCCAGAGACCACTCTTCTCGTTCCTCAATTCCGCGACGATCTCGCCACAAGAGATTACTTTGAAATTGCCACAACCGCGATAAGCTCCTATCAAATCGAATACTTCTATCAAATAATTCCTGATAATTTCCCTCAAAGTAATCGTTTTCAACCTCTTGAAAATATCTTGAAGTAAGTGTCATCTGGGATCCCAAAGCTCTGGTTAATTCGGTATCAAAACCTAATGTATTACGATCTATATTACTGTTTAGATTATATCTATCGCGCTTACTCCACTTATATCGTAAACGGTAATTTTTTGGTAATTTCCACTTGAAATCCCAAGCCATATTTTCGTTCTTACTGAGTAACCGATTAATATTATCTTCTTCTTCACTACGGAATCTATAACTTAATCTGTGATTAAAATGTCGATTGTGTTTAAATCTTAGCTGATGCGAATTCTGAAATGTTTGTACTGGATGACTTGGCGTGATATAGGTTTTTTGATCTTTATCGCGAATTTGTGATAAATCAAGATTAGATACCTCCTGTACTATCCGAGTTTTGAGCTCATGCTTTAGTCTCATCCGATAGTTAAAATCACGACTTTTACGATAACTGAAGTCCATTCCACTAGATAACGCTTTGTTCACCTCAGACCTTATAATATCTTCGTCTTTTCGCCAAGCAAACTCCAATTGAGACTGCAGTTCACGACCTCTTCTTAGATTTAACTTTAAAGAATGATTGATATTTTCTTCGGTATTAGCACCTAATAGAAGATCATCTGTATTACGCAGCCGATAGCTATAGTTCACATTAAAGTTCTTCATTTTTTTGGAGCTCAAACTGAATTGATTTGTTTTGTAAAAGAGACTTTGATTATTGGTATTTAAACCCAAATTATTTGTAACTCTCTTCTCATTTAACCGTTGTAAATCAAAATCAAACAATGACTTGATAGGCATGTTTAATTTCCAACTTTTTTTACGAAGAATATTTTCTTTTTGCAAGACCCCATTACGTAAACTTGGCGAATTTTCATTTTTATAATTTGTCCTAAGTCGCAAACCATTATTGAATTCGTAGGATAAGCTTCCACCGGACATCATAAAATTAACCGAGTCTTTATCAGGATCATCCTTAAGATTTGTTTGAGAATCACGATAGTCCTGTACATAATTCCATGGACCAGTACTATATCTATATCTAAACGATGACTGATCGACATCGCCTATAAGATTAGAATCTTCTCCTAAAGCAACGAACTTATTCTTACCTATCGATCTGAAACGGGGATCAATACGCTCTTTTTGAAAACTCAACTGATGATTAGAGTTCTTGTATTTAGCTGTCATATCCAGAGCCGTTCCAGATAAAACTGGCAATGTATGAGATGCAATATCTTGTTTATCTCTAGAATAGACAAATTCTATATCAATATCAGCGCCGTAAAAATCTTGCCAATTTACATTCAAGCCATACAAATTTAATTGATGAGGTTTGGTACCCGAAGTCTTCATCATAGCTTCATCAATCTGATCTTTTTCCATTAGCAAACTGAAACCTAACTTTCGTTTTGATCCAAAATCGTAAAGAATTTGGCTCCCGAAAACTCGATTTTTATATGAAGAACCATCTCTGGACGATTCATACTCTACAATCAAATTAGAAGTCGACTCTACAGGTAATAACTTATGCTCAAGTTGAATGGAACCACCTTCATAATCGATTCTATAATCTGATCCACGATGTAGCTTTACTCCATCTAAAGTAATCGATTCGCTACCCGATACCACAGGGCTTTTCCTCAAAACGTATTCGCGCTGTAATCCTCTTCCAAAAAATTGTTCGCGCTCTTCAATTCCCTCACTTCTTGAAATCAAAAAAGCGGCTTTAAAGTGATCCCAATTTCTACGAAAAAATAACCCTAAACCCTTTTTATTATTTAATAGAAATCGAGTTCCTTGGAGATTTAAATCAATTCTTCCCAGAGCAGCCTCATACTTATTACCTCTCAAATTAAGTAATATCTTCTCATCTTCTTCGCGCTCATTCGAATCATCAAAAATAGCATTCACTTCCGTAGAATCACCAAGACGTCCGCGCACCTGAAAACGTGTATGTTGATCAAATTTGCGATCACTAAGTACTTGTGGATTACGCTGTACAAACTGATTAAAATCACCCTGATAGCTATAATTATTAATCTGTATTTCTTTGGAACCATAAATTTCTAATTCATCATCTATAGAAATCAAACCATTTGCATAAAATTGACATGTCCATAAAAAGCCAAAGACCAGAAAGTTAAAAAACTTCCTGGCTAAATCAAATTGGAATCCTCTATGTATGTAATCGATAATCATCAACTAGCCCTTTGGGCCTCCCTATTTCTTGGATGATGATTTTGAAAAACTCTATACAATTGTTCTCTCGATAAATGAGTATAAATTTGAGTAGTTGTCAAATTGGCATGACCTAACAACTCTTGTACCACCCTGAGATCCGCTCCGTTATCAAGAAGATGTGTAGCAAAAGAATGTCGGAAGGTATGTGGAGATATCTCGCGTTCAATTCCAGCATGAAGTTTATATTTTTGAATAATTTTCCAAACTGCAACTCTGCTAATACGTTTACCTCTTAAATTACAAAATACCGCTTTCATTGATCTGTTATTCACGAGCTCACTTCGTTCACCTTGAATATATTCTAATAAAGCTTCGCGAGCATATTGTCCAAGGGGTATCCAACGTTCTTTACTACCTTTACCTAGAACTCGAACAAAACCTTCACTAAATTCAACGTCTCCCAAATTTAATCCAATTAATTCGGATACGCGCAAGCCACAGCCATATAGAACCTCTAGTATTGCTCTATCACGCTGCGTAGAACGACTCTCAGTGGTTGAATCAATCATATTCTTAACCTCTTCTACACTAAGAACTTTAGGTAGACTTTTGGGAAGTCTGGGCATTTCAACTAAATCTACAGGACTAGAATCAATAATACGTTCACTAACTAGAAACTTATAAAACATCCTTAGGCTAGTTAATTTACGAGAGACAGAAACTGGCGAAAGTCCACTATCGTGCATAAATCCAACGTAGTAAATAACAGACATCTCTAGTGAATCCTTAGAGTTGTTTAAATATTGAAACCATTGAACTAAATCATGACTGTAGGCCTCTTGCGTGTTTGCAGAAAGTCCTTTTTCCACACGGACATATTCCATAAAACTGTCCAAGTGTTGTTCAAGCATACAAAAACCTCCCAAAAACGATACTATTTGTATCGGTTTTTACGGAGTTCTAGTGAACGCTTTAGCACTCAGCAAGGGCTCAAAAATATGAAACTTATTGAAGTTTATAGAACCTTGGTTATAACTACTCTTTCAAAGTTAAAATATTGTAGTCAGCACTTAAATTTGGATACTTAAATTTGATTCTAGAAAAGCACGAACGCATCTCATACCTTGAAATTGGATCAATATACCGATTGGTCGCCAAATTCTTTAGGTATCCGTAAGTTTTTTCAAAATCTTTCGAAGCATCAAATTCTAACCAAAGGCCATTATCAATATTGTGTAATCGCAGCCCTCTTAGTAGCATCTTCATTTTGGCATTACACAAATTTACTGACTTCTTATCTGAGGTTGAATAGTTGTTTATAAAATCATCCGAAACAAACTTCTGAAGACTAGTAATTTTTTGATTAGCATAATTAGTCAAATCACTAAGGTATTCCTCTATACTCTTATTGTGAAGCTCCTCAAAGTAGTTATTTAGATTAACTTTATCCTTGATCATTTCCAAAAGATCTTTAAGTTCTTGAATACCATAAATCATAGATCGAAGATAAATAAAAAGTTCGTGATCCCCAGGTATCCTATGCTGATTTCTTCCCATATATTCCAGTAAATAATCAATATCATTTTGAAGTCGCTCGAGAGAGGCCTTAATATTATTTGTGGACAATGAAAAATTACCGCTTTTATAAGCTTCGATAGCGCGTTTTAAACTGGCAAGTCCACAACCTAATTTCTCTGCATCTGAAAGTTTTTCTTCCAGTAAATACTTTCTTCTATCTTGATTAGAAAGGAATTGAGACCAAATCTCCGAATCTAAAATATTAACTGCTAACATAGCTAGATTTTGTAAGCTTATCCGCATAGTTTTCAATGACTTAAACTGTTGTGTCTCGTGACCATTTAAATACATTTTTAGAACTCTCTGCATTAACCACCAGCAGGACTTATATTGTCCACTCCGATAGAGGTTAAAACAAAGGTTATACAAATCATCAAATAATTTGACTTGTAAGGGATCGTAATAATCACCAAGGCGTAAGATAAATTCCGCAAGCTGCTCCACAGAAATTTTTTTACCTGCTAAACAATCGAACCGCATCACTCTTAATTCAGTAAGAAGTAATTCTATACGCTCGTATTTTGATTCATTTTTCAATAAAACATTAGATCTACTATATTGATTTTTTGAAGTAACTATATCGTGTTTAGCCACAGCCTCGCGTGCCTTGATATTCGACGTTACCCACGGATGCTCCGCATGATTTAAGCCTAACATCACAAAAAAACCTATTAAAATTTTCAGATTCATATTGCCTCAGCATCATCTTTAGAGGCTTTAGCAAGTTCTGTATTAAGACAGCTTCCTAGTGAGGAGCCCATTTTACAAAGAGTTTCAAAACCCTTTGATGAATTCATCACTAAATCTTGGTCGAATTCAATACAATTTGGGGGAAAAACAATTACCGTTGTAGATCCTCCAAAAGTAAAATAGCCCCGCTCATCAGCTTTTTTCACAGAATTTCCAGGTATGTAAGTTTGATGTATTTTTCCGACCATTGTAGCCCCTACATCTACAAGCAATATTCTTTTACCATTAGCTAAATCAAAAGGAATTAAAACTCTTTCATTTTCGCAGAATAATGATGGTTTTTGCCATAAAGCAATGGGATTAACTGAATAGAGTACACCGGCAATTCTTCGCTGCTCACCTGGAGTACCAGCATATGGAAAATGAAATCTATGATAATCTGCGGGGCAGAGGCGTACAACAACCAAACTACCACCCTCATAATCATCTGAAAGAACACTATCCGAGAGAAAATCACTTAAATAAAAGTTCACTCCCTTGATATGAAAAACACGATCTTTTTCAATTTTGGGAATTACGCTCACTCTACCATCGCCAGGCATTATGAATTTATTCTCATCCAAGCAAACCGGCCGAGCCTCTGATTTTAATTTACGAGCAAAAAATTCATTAAAGTTAGCATACTGATTCACCGGTTTCTCGGCTTCTTTCTCATCTATGGATAAATCTTTTATGAATTGCTTTATCTTGCTTTTAGAGGCCTCACTATCTTGATACATTCCGTAAAGTATAGATAACCAAGGCCACTTAACAATCAACTCGAGTAAAACTTTTCCCAAGGGGTTTTCATAACAAAAACGAAGAGCACTTTCTCCGGCTATTTTTTCAACTAATACTTCGCCTGTCTCACGTTCTATATATTTAACTTGCTCTTTCATCGGTCCTTACGCAGTCCTACCATTTTAATAATACTTAATATTACCGAATTAACCTCATCCATCTCATAAGGTTTTGGTAAAACCCCCTGAAAATGATAACGCCGAAAATCCAGTACTAAAGGATCATCCATATATCCAGAAGAAACAAGTCCACAAGCTTTTTCGTCAAGTTTTATAATCTCCTGCATGGCTCTCTTTGCTCCCCATCCCGAAGGTATACCGACATCCATAATTATTATGTCGTGCGCACAATTATTTTTGAACGCTTCGCTATATTCTTTAAGAGCTTGCTCACCATCACTTGCTAGAGTCACCTCATACCCAAAAAAAACAAGTATTTGCTCAGCAATATCACGGATATATTCTTCGTCATCCATAAACAAAATTCGAATTTTATCGCTTATCATAATCAAACAAGATAGCACCTTGTCAAATACCCAACAATACGCTATTTATTTTGTAAAAAAAAAGCCCCGGTAATAACACCGGGGCCGGTCAATCATTCGATAAAATAAAATTAAATCGTACGTCAGTCAGTCAAGAAATCAATGAAATCAGGATGATTCATTGAAAACATATGGCCC
>JAYZAC010000022.1:0-14986 GCA_036339875.1 bacterium
TCTTGAGAAGGTGACCCAGTGAAGCAGAAAAAATACCTTTACCCAATGACGAAATAACCCCGCCTGTAACAAAGATTATTTTCATTTTGACCCCTTAATTTTAATTTTTTGAAAATATTGCTCCGCATTTGAAAGATCCTCTGGTGTATCTATGCCAAAACTCGCCTCATCTACAATATGAACATAAAGATCATATCCTGCTTGCAATAACCTAAGCTGTTCTAATTTTTCAATCTGTTCTAGATCCGACGGAGGTAACTGAGAGAAGCTTAACAAAGTATCGCGTTCATATAGATACACCCCTAAATGGCGGTAACAATGTTGAAGGCTATTTAATTTATCTCTATCGCAAGGAATTTGTGAACGAGAAAAATATAATGCTTTCTGATTGTGCCGTAACACTACTTTTACCACATTAACGTCTCCATGATCTTCTAATGAGTTAATTGGACAAGCAATCGTACCAACTAAACAATTTGATGCTTTGGAGTGAAATTCAATCAAAAATTTATCTATCATATGAGGGTCTAAAAAAGGTTCATCCCCCTGTATATTTAAAATCCATGATTCATTTCGACTTTTAGCCACCTCGGCAATTCGATCAGTACCACTTTGATGATCTACTGCTGTCATTACAACGGGATACCCATTTGACTTAACTTCTTCAAATATTCGCTCATCATCTGTGGCTACAACAAAATCTGATATTTGTTTACAACACTTAATTTGATCACAAACTCGTAAAACCATACTTCGACCAGCGATCTTTGCCAAAGGTTTACCAGGAAATCGGGTGGAAGAATAACGAGCGGGAATTACAACCAAGGTGTCTCGCATAATCTACCTTTCTAGAGTCGAGCCTTGTAATCTTCAAGGAGATCTTTAATGACTTCAAAATTATTTTGCAGTTCTTTGAAATCTTGATACGAAGGCAATGTCAATTCTCGACGTACATTACGATCCATCTCATTTAAGAAAGTAGACATTGGTTCGCCAGTGAGATAAAGAATTCCACCCTTAAATTTATGAATTTGCTGGGAGAATGCTTCTGCATCTTCATTTTCAAAAGAGGTTTTCATAGCCTTCATTAATTCATCGCAATCTGAAGTCAAATTTTCAATAAGTTCAAGTTCGTATGCGATATCGCCATCGGTTATGCTGTGTAAAGCACTTAAATGTAAAAAGTTATCTTTCATAGTCTCAACTAACTGCCGCAAATGAAAGCCCAGATTTTGTCAGTTTTAAAAGCCTGTGTCAACGCACAGTTTAGACCTACTATCTTGATTATCTAATGTTTTGAGTTTATTTTTTGGCCATGCAAACTACGACTTTACAAAAAAAAGAAAAAATAACTACTAAAACAACTAATATTAACCAGAGTTCAGAATATCTGAAACCAGGGGTAAATATCTCTACTAATGGTATCGACTTCGTGATTTCCGGTAAACCGAATCAAAAAGTTCACTGGGTGGGAGACTATAACGATTGGTCACTGGATCAATCTTTGGAATATGAAAAAGATCTAAAAGGCTATCGCTTCCATATGCCCGCCTCATCTTTTGGTATCTATTTTTATAAATGGGTAGTAGATGGTGAATGGATACTTGACCCCTGCAATCCTGAAACTTATACCAACGGTACAATGGGTACTAATTCTATGGTTAAAATGCCCGCATATCATGAGCCATTTGAAGTGGCCTTTCCCGAGCTAAAAAATGTTTTTAGTCAATTAGTACGAGATCAAATCAATTCAAAATCCTTAAAAGAAAATCGTCGAATCGATATATATTATCCGGAAGAATATTTTCGAGATGATCAGAAGATTTTTCCTTTATTAGTTATGCAAGACGGCTCTGAATGCTTGGATTTATTACCCGCAAAGAATGTATTTGATCAGCTCATTGCTAAAAAAATGGTTCGTCCCTTCATTGGTATATTAGTAAGCCCAAAATCCGGAAAGCGGGATAAAGATTATATTTTCAACAATAAGTTTGAGAGATTTTTAGCAAACGACTTATTAGAGTGGACGATCGAAAATCAGATACGTATTTCAAAGAATCGTTTTGATAGAGCAATAATCGGTTACTCACTCGGTGGATTAGTTTCTGTTCGAACGGCAATTCATTATCCCGAAGTTTATGGACTAGCTGGTGGTGAAAGTTCAGCTTTTTGGCCTCGTGACTTCAAAATTTTTGATGAAATGATGCATTTGAATCCTCAGGGGACGCAATTTTATCTTGGCTGTGGGAATTTAGATGGGGGTCAGCAAATGACCGCACTAATGACAAATTTGTTAACTCGCCTCGGCATCCAATATCAGAGTCGTATATCCATCGGCGGGCATGATTGGTACTACTGGAAAACACATCTGCGACATGCTTTACAGTATTTCTTCCCGATGTAATCATTGTTTCTAGTAAACTGGTAATATGACATCGATTAGAAAAATACCTGGAAGCTCGCATCAGCAAAATGATCGAGAGCTTGCTCAAGACTTATTCGAAAAAAATCGCTTAATAGAAGCACTCGAAATTCTACAGCGTTATGGTTTGGATGAAATGGAGTTATCAACTCGATTCCTAATGGGTAAAGTTCATCTGAGTTTAAATCGCTTCATAGAAGCAAAACTTTACCTTGAGAGGGTATTTTCTGAGG
Organism: bacterium; assembly: GCA_036339875.1. Classification (GTDB taxonomy): domain Bacteria; phylum Muiribacteriota; class UBA6191; order UBA6191; family UBA6191; genus JAYZAC01. The sequence goes on from JAYZAC010000022.1 coordinate 2,656, forward strand.
ATAGACAGAATAAACAAGTTTTACGCTTACTAATAGAAACACACAATCATTTGAATGAATATCAATTAGTCTTATTTTACTTGAATCATTTGTTCAAATTAGATGGAGATGTCAATGAAGATATTCAAAACGTACTAAAACTTTACAGAAAATTAGGACTGTATGACAGAGCCATCGAGCTTCAAGAGACAATGGATCAGAATGAATTTTTTCATGAAGATTACCTAGAGGAAAAAGTACTTCTTGCCCTCGAAATTGAAAATCAATCTCTAGCTCTGAAAATTCAGAAAGAAAATAAAGAATTACTACGACTGAAGCCAACTTTACAACGTGCAATTAGACGACTGCAAAGAGACATTCCTTATTTAGGTCTACGAAGACGAGTTTATTTACGATACGGTCGAATCTTGCTTGGTTCGATACATGATAATGGACTCGATGAAGATCCTATTTATTCTAAATTCAAGTTTGATCTATCAAGTCTATACGAAACTTTCCTTAGATTTTTTGACTTGTGCGCTACAAACCATATTAAGTTTGGAAATGTTCGATCAACAGACCCTGAAAACGACAATATTGCTATTGTTCTCTCACAAATTTTAAATATTCCGTTTCTCACAGATCAAGAACAAAACTTGCGGACACATCTTCCTGTACTTTATGTGCATTCGACTTGGAATGAAGCTTTTATAGAAAAAAATGGCGTTCATTTCGCACTTGTGATAGCCAATAAGCATCTTCAGGAGCCATATAAACTACCAGATTTTATAGGCGTAATAATAAATGAGAAGGAATCTCCTGAAATAATTTTGGATAATACAATTCCCAAAAGCCCACAAAAGCTATACTCCCTAATGTCTGAGAAAAGACATATTTCCAGTATGAACTTTGAAGCCAGAGAATCAATGTTTGGTTTACAAGATCTAAATTTTCAAAAGAATCGAGATGTTCGTATATCAAGGTTGCCAGGATTCCAAAATGTTCCAAGGAGAAAACCATGGGATTACGCTTATCTCAGAGAAAGTCTGCAACAAGATGGACTACTCTACTCCGAAAGCCTTTTACAGACTCATGGTCAAGTACCAATGCCCAAAAGTCAGATTCTAAAGATACTGAACGCGTGCAAGAGTTGGGAATATCCTAGTGCAAAAACCTTAAAGTATTGCTACAAAGTGCAACCCGATTTAACTATGAACTTCATACTTTCAGATTTGTCGAAATCTGAGCTTAACTCACAATTATTAACAAATATTGATCATTTAGATATTCTAACCATAGTAAAAAAATTGCTACTAGTAGACGAGCCCTCGTTACTTAAATCGGGAGCTTGGATTAACCTACTATTTGAATCAAACTTTGACTCTTGGATTAGTAGTAAGATGCAAGATTCCAAGAATATTGGATATCTTCTTAAAGGCTTTTCTCAACTTGTGGCTTTTGATAATTTCAAATGGGAATGGTTATCACAAATTACTCCTAAAATTAAATCTGAAGAAGATTGGAATAATTGGGCTAATATTGTTTTGCAGTACATTAACCACTCACCTACAGGTACTGAAATAATTATAGTGATATTAAATAAATGTAAGATTCTTAGTAAATATATTTTTGAACTTATGATTCGGCTGAATATAAGTCCTAATAAAATGCAAATCAAATGGATTCTAGGAGCATTTAATCGGCACCCTGATTTATGTACACAAGTTATTGAGAACTTTGGCTTACTTGAGACTCTCAAGCAAATTCTCATACTTCAAGAAAGTGAACCTCAATCAGCTCTTATAAAATATAGCCTTCTTACAAAATCTATTTTTCAGACAGTTACCCAAGAAATTCGTAAACTTATTCCACTTACAGAAGTGAAAGTTCAGGCTGAGCTTTATGGCTTTTTGCTCACTCATGCCAAAGATCAGTATCGAATATTAGATCAGCTCTTCATGAATACTGAACTAAAGTTAACTATGCGAAGGCAACTCACTAAATTTTTTAGATCTTCCGAAGATATCTCCTCTGAAAGAGATTTATTATTTCTAATGGAACAAAATGAAGCAGGTCGGATAGCAACTGCACAACTTCTTGTACATCAAGGAGACATGGAGTTCTACATGTACTTAGTTCATCGCTTCGGAAGTCATGGTAATGAGTTCGGACTACAAATCTTTAAAACCCTTTTTGAATGTCGATCAGACCATGCAATCGAAATGCTAATTCAATTAGGTATGGTTGAAAAAAAGATCAATTTTAAAAGTATTCGTACTATTCTTAATTACATCAATGACGACCAAATACGAAAGGATGAGTGGCAAACTTTTCTTCAAGACATTTCTAATTCATCGTTAAGAACCACTCTAAAATGCTGGCTAGAGCAAAATTTTAATCAATATCCAGACTTTATAAACATTTATCTTAATACTTTCTTAAATGAAAGTTTTGAAAATGTGGTCGACAAATTTATTAACTTAAAAAACTACAGTATTCAGCAATTGCAAAAAATCCAACGCTGGAATCCAAGTAAAAAACAAGCAATTTTACAAAGACTTGATAGCACCAGTTTAACCCGTTACTTATTAGAAAACGATTGGAAAAAGGATCTTAATTGAGTGATAAATATTTTTCACACGTAGATGAATCCGGTAAGGCTAGTATGGTTGATGTAGGCTCTAAGACTATTACAGAAAGATATGCCAAGGCTCAAGCCAAAATTTATGCATCATCGGGAACCTTAGATATGATACTCAAAAATGAGCATAAAAAAGGTGATGTGCTAGCTGTCGCTCAAATTGCTGGGATTCAAGCTGCAAAAAAAACAGCTGATTTGATTCCTCTTTGTCATACACTTAATCTTAACTCTGTAAAACTTTACTTTGAAATTAAGAAGGATCATATTTTGGTTGAATGTATAGCTAAAGTAAATGCAAAAACTGGTGTTGAAATGGAAGCTCTTACAGGAGCGAGTGTTGCTTGCCTTACGATTTATGATATGTGTAAAGCCGTTGATAAAGAAATGGTAATCAGTGATCTCACCTTGCTTGAAAAAATGGGTGGTAGAAGTGGTGAATATAAAAGAAATTAACGAATAATTTATTTCTAATTAATTAGTACTCGTTTTAGTGTTTAATATTTCCGGAATCTCTTTGATATGAAGGTCTCTTTGAGGAAAGGGTATAGTAATTCCCTCTCGATTCAATGCTTGATACACCTCATGCATAATTTGACTTCGTACAACAGCAAAAATCTCTATATCTCTAATGAAAACTCTCACGTCAAATTCTAATGCAGAGTCTCCAAGATTCTGAAAAATTATGTGAGGCTGAGGTTCTTCAACTACAGATGGATGATTCCTAGCAACTTCGTACAAAATATCCTCAACCCTTCGACTATCAGTACCGTAAGAAACACCTACGGGAATCTGCAATCTCAGCAGACGATCACTCAGCGACCAATTGACCAACTGACCAATAATGAACTCCTTATTAGGAATGATCAATTCTTTACGATTGAAATCAGTAATCGTTGTTGCTCGAATTCTTATTTTTGAAACGGTTCCATTTGTGTTAGCAACTGTTACAGTATCTCCGAGTCGAATAGGCTGTTCGAACAAGATTATTAAACCGGCAACAAAATTGGCAAATATCTCTTGGAGGCCAAAACCTAGCCCAACTGTAAAAGCAGCTGCGAGCCACTGTACCTTTCCCCATCCAATTCCAATTTGACCAAATGCTACTCCAACGCCTATTACTATTAAACTATAGCGAAACACCGTTACTATTGCGTAGCTTTGTGCTGGCTCAGAATTAAGTTTGCGTAGAATTGAAATTTCAAGAAGTCCGGGTAAATTATTAACAGCTATAGCAGTTAAAACAACTACCAAGATAGAAGAAAAAATATGACCCAATGTTATAGAAGTAGACTGCTGTATATCGTACCAGAGCTCTATTTTATTCAATACACCAAAAGCCGGAAAAACATCAACCCATATACCCAGCACACCCAATAAAAATAATAAGCTGCTTACGCCATTAAGAAAACGTTGAGTTTGAAGATGAATCACAGGTATTTCAGTTTGATGAGCAGCCTCAGCTTCCTTTACTGCTACCTCATCAACGTTGCTACCGTAACCTTGAACCTTTTTTTCTATACGTTCCATTGCCAATGAGCGTCGTAAATTGAAAGTGAGACGATAAGCCAGAGATTTGAACAAGATAATTGCCAATAATAAAATTACAGTAGATTGAAATCTCAGCATCATCTGTAAACCTGTATAGTGATAACCAGCGGCCGAGAGAATGGCTAAAAAAGGTGGTATAAGAACTACCGTGGGAAACCAAAGCCAAGAAAATTTTCTAATCCAGCTTTTACTACTACGACTAAAGTAGTCTTGCATCCATTGATTGGATGGATTAAATACTCTTTGAATAAACAATGCTAAGCCAAATAATATAACAATGAAAATCATTCGACCTAACGTATCTTGCGCCTGTGGGTGAGGGTGATCTTGGGTGGTACCATACAAAAATATTGATGCAAGAAATAGAGGTACTAACCATCTCAAATTAACTCGAACTATTTCTACGCCTTTAGAGACCCATAAAAAATGTGCTTGAGCTAAACCTTTTTGTAATACCAAGCTTTCTATAAATCTCAGTAATAAACTATATCCGGTCAGTAGAACAAATCCACGCGCTACTGCGTTGGAAAAATCACTACCTAAATTAGGGTCTGCTTCACGAAGAAACCAAGCGATTCCACCAAATACTGTTGGGAGAAGTAGTGCTAAAACTACTGTCACTACAAACGCTTTTAATGTTTTTCTAAAACTTGTTACATAACTTTGCTTTACATCATCCCCTAATACTTTTAGAAGTCGTAATAATCGAGTTCTAATTCCTACTTGTAGAAGTAATAAAATACAAAATAGCATCGTCGGTATGATGTTCCTCGAAAAAGACTCTTCCAAAACTTTGTATACGGATAACCAATTATCAAACCTTGTAAACCATTCTAGAACACTTACAAGTTCTATTATGTCATGGCGCCCAAGAACTCTATTACTTCTTATCCATAGAATATTTTCGTCAATATAAGTCGTAAGCTCCGTAGCTTTAGCTAAATACTGATGACTTATGGCATCCAAATCCACCATCACTAAAAAGTAGCTATTCAAATCCTTTAATAAATTCTCTAAGTAACTAACTCTTGTCTTAAGAAGAGCTTCAGCAGTCTTCAATATGTCTTCAAGGTCTTCTTGATTTTTAGAGTCTAGATTCTTGGCGAGCTTTAGCAGTTGGTTATCAATATTGCGCTCATCCCTCAGCTGTTCTTCAATTTGTAGTATTTCAAGCTGAACCCTTGAAATTTCTGTTCTACGTCGTTTATTAAATAAATTATATTGTCTCAAATTCGGAAGTTCTGAACGTTGCTTACGAAATAAAATTCCAATGACATCGGTCATACCAGCAACATTAACTTTCTCTACTAGTTTTTGCTGACTACGCTCCAATTGATAGTTCAACTGAGTTAATTTTCGGAGTTCCTTTTCAGCTCTTTGAATTCTACGTTTCAATCCGTCAGGACCAGTACGTCTTTTAGCAAGATGCATATTATTTTCTGCTAATTTTTGTATCAGAGGATCAGAGGTAGCCGCTCTTTGACGAATTATTTGAGCCTGCTGCGTCACCAACTCTGCTTCTTCTTTAGCTAATTCATACTCCCGATCTTTGAGAAACTGTCTTAATTCTTTACTAGTGGTAACTTTCCGGACCGCACTCTGCTCACTTAATTTCAGAAATTCTTGTCTTTTTTCATAATTTAGTAATTGCTTTTCAGCGTAAATGATTTCAAGCTCCAATCGAGCTTGATACTGATTTAAAAAGTTATCCTGAACTCGCCGTTCTGTTTCGCTCCCCTTGAATTTACTCGATTTTGAAATTAATTCTTCCAACTCCAACTTATAGTCTGCTATTCGTTGAGGTAACTTGACTCGTTCAGCTGTAATTTGTTTGATTTCTTGTTGGATATCATCAAGTCTTTTTTGACTACTTAACTCTTGAGATTCCTGCTTAAAAAGCTCTTGTTTGACTTCAGATAATTCAAGCCTTTTCCAATTTGAAGGAATTACAATTTTAATTGGCTTTGATAGTTCAATTTTTAATCTATTGGCTCTGTCACTACTACTTACCAAAAAGTCTTTTTGAAATTCAATCTGCGTTTTGAGAACTTGTATTTTAGATTTTTCAGATTGGATCTCTTTTAATTGAAACTCCAAGGCTTTTTTCTGATCTTCATTAAGATTGGTATCAGAATTAATCGTATCAGATAGTCCTAGAAGTGGGTGTTTAACTCCATTAAGTGCTGTATTTGCAGAAATACTTGAAACATACAAGAAAATTAGAATTGTAATAGATAAGCGTAACAATATATGTAAATAATTCACTTAAAGTCTATCGGTGTAAAGTACAATTTCCGAAAGTAAAGCAGACCTTATTCATACTATGAAGAAACTCATTCGAATTTACGGCTTTACAATATTTTTACTGGTCCCACAGACTCTGTGGAGTCTAACAGAAATTAAAAATCCGCTCACAGCAGATATACAATTTTATTTGAAGCATCTTGGTTATCGTGTAGGTAGCAAAGCTGGATTTGAAGGCCCTATTACTCAAAGAGCAATCAGACAATATGAAAATGATTTCGGCTTAAAAGTAACAGGAAAAGGAAACGAGCAACTCCTCGATCATTTACGAAAAGCTTATTTCACAGGTCATAAAACTGATTTTTCTTCCAATTCTCCATATCCATTACAAGGTAAATTAAAAATACAAATTCCAAGAGAGTTAATTAGAGACTGTCGAATGGCACTCGTCAATCTTGCGCAACTAGCGACAGATAGTGCCAACCAAGCTGATGAGTTAAAGACTATAGAAACAACTTATAATTACACGCCATATATCAAACACTATCCTGAAATACCTGAAGAAGTAAGTAATAAAATGAAAGATCTAAGTAGCAGATTAAGTGATTTAGATTATAGTCTATGGAAGGCATCTCGCTTTTGTTCTCGTTTATATATAGACCCTACTCCCCCTAGATATTCTACTGCTGATCAAAAACTTAATAGTCACTACATTGATTCAAATCGCTCCCAATAGAACCTTTTTTACAGGCATACTAAATTAGTATCAATAAAATACTATTAATTACTGATTTTACCAGCGCTAGTCAAACCAGTTAGAATATATACATGCAAGAAGATAGAAGCGTCTTTTTTGAATTAATTAGTAATCTGCATTTTCAGCAAATACTTTATAGAGTTAGCATTATACTGTTGATTGTAATCTCATTAGGAACGATCTACTATCATGATTCAATTCTAAGCTTAGAATATTGCTACTACTTGCAAAATGGATGTGATTGTAGCTGTAAGTGTGATTTCAATCCTTAAAGTGAGCGAGTAATTGACAGGATATGCCTACTCCAAACCATTTGAAATTTTATGAATTTTGATCATAGTAAAATCGAGGCTCTGCAAAGTGGCAATGCTTATCTCGATAATTTAATTGAACAATTTCTACAGGAATTTAGCGATAGAATCTCAAATTGTAGAACAATTGGAGATAAGATTCTGCTGGGCTTGCACGTTGGTAGCAAGAATAATAGACAGCAAACAATCACTATTGGAATAATAAAAGTTCCCGATGATCCTTTTTTATTGAATTCAAATAACTCGAGTGTGCTATTTCTATCAAGAATTGGGAAAATTAAAAGTAATGAAGATCTGTCGGAAATATTAAGATATGCCTTTGGAATCCATTATTCTGGGGTCGTTATGGAAGATGATCAAACTGTCTGCTTGAAGCATACTATCGATGAAATCGAAGAAATAAGCTTAGCAAAATTTTCCATAGCTATACTTGAAATGGCACATCACGCTGATGTTCTCGAAGAAATTTTGCTAGAACAAGATGTAAACTAGTAGCAAAGGTTTTTAGTTAAATACTACTGATAGCCAATCTTGTTTGAATGAAAAATCATCAATTTTTCAATGGTCATATCTCTCATTGAAGGACCAATGCCTCCGATTCCATAACCACTTTTTTCACTTCCTCCGAAAGGCATCCAATCAACTCTAAATGCCGTATGATCGTTAACTAAGACTGTTTGAGCCTTCACACTGACTGTAGCCCCGAGTGCTAAGTCTAAATCTTTAGTAAAAATACTGGCTTGGAAGCAATAAGGAACATTATTAGCTCTTTCTATAGCCTCCGAAAGTTCAGAATATTCGTAGACCGCGAGTATAGGGCCAAATACTTCATTGGTGCTTATGAGCGCCTGATCTGACGGATTTAATAGAACAGTAGGTTCGTAAGTGGTTACACCCAAGGCCTTACCGCCACAAAGTAGTTTAGCTCCGCTTTCTATTGCGTTTTGAACCCAATTATCTAATCGTTTAATTTCATCGGGGCTTATTAACGGACCTACCTCTATATCGTGTCGCGTCGGATCACCTACCCTCAGATTCTCAACTCGTGAAATAAAGTCATTCAAGAAGTCGTCAATTTGAGTTCGATGAACATATAACCTTTGTACAGAAACGCAGACTTGACCCGCATGGTAGAAACCACCTTTGACTATCTTGGGTATTGCCATTTCGAAATCTGCTGAAGTATCAAGAATACATGGAGCAACGCCCCCATGCTCGAGTACACAATGCGCTCCATCGGGTAGTAATTTTTTTAATTTAAAACCAACTTCAGCAGATCCTATGAAACTTAGAAACGAAATTCGAATATCGCTAACAACTTCTTGCGCTATGGAGGCTTCGCACAGTAATACCTGACACCAATTCGTAGGTAAACCAGCTTCGTACAAAATGTCTACCAATGATATGCATGATAACGGTGTAGAACTGGCAGGTTTAATAAGCACAGGCGCCCCAACAGCAATTGCTGGAATCACCTGATGTACAATTAAATTAAATGGGTGATTGAAGGCGCTGATTGCAAGTACAACGCCTCTGGGATAACAACGGGTATAAGCCATTCTGTCTGCACTACTAGCAGTAATACCCATTTTGATCTCTTGACCCTTGAGCTGAGCTATCTCCTGAACAGCTACTTCAATTCCGTTTGCGGCCCGATCTATCTCCACCAGACTATCTGCCAATGGTTTTCCACCCTCTTCCGATGCTTGAAGGGCGAGCTGATCCCTTCTCTCACGAACTATTTGTGCAGCTTTCTTGAGAATCTCTATTCGTCTCGGACCCGATAACCATTCTTTACGACTTTGGAACAGATTATAGGCTATTTCCAATTTCTCAAAAGAATCCTTTTCACTGGTCCTCTCGAGGACTTTTAATACCTTACTTGGATCAAAAGCGCTTCTAACTATTAGTTGGCTCATTTTTTCCTTTCAAAACGGCTACTTTGAAAGATTATTGGAAGCAGTTTTGGATAATTGATTGATGTATGCTAACACATTATTCATCGCAGCCGTTGTTGTCAGCGTAGAAGCCATAGGACGCATTTGGGCACCATAAATATCATCCTTGTGTACACCACGAATATTATTTTTGTAATTGTTTAACTGCCTTGCCAAATACCAATCATGCTGAAAAATTAAACTCGGCGAATTGAGAGCTTTTAGACCTTTACCATCAGCTCCATGACAAGCTGTACAAACCATATACAATGACTTGCCTTGTGTGGCATCGCCGGCCAGAGTACTCTCATGATGAGATGGTTTCATTTGGCTTATATACTTTGCCACAGCATCAAGCTGTTCATCAGTCGCTAGGATACTCGCCATGGCACGCATGGTCATTCCCCAAGTGTCACCTGCACCGCCTCGATGCCCCTTCTGAAAAGATTTAATTTGGCGCTTCAGGTACCATACAGATTGTCCAGCCAAAGCGGGGCCTTGCATGGCAGGAACACCTTCCCCATTCGCACCGTGACAGGCCGCACAAGTTGCATACAAAGTTTTTGCATCAACTGCAAAAGACCAAGTGAAAAATGTGAAATGATATACAATTAATAAAATTAGTTTCATATTATTCCTCAACATATATTTTATCCATATGTTAACTGTGAACTTAACAGAAACCAAGAAAGCTTCTCAGGCTGGAGCCACTAATACCAAAGAGGAACAAATCAATCGTTAAAGTATAACTAGAGATTGATTTGTTCCCTGTGGTTGTATAAACCTTTTCAACTATATTTTTAATTACTACCACGCCTACCCATTGATAATCTTCGACTCTGCCGACCTCGCTTATTTCTTAGTTGATTACGCTTTTTAGAAAGCTTCCTCAGAGAACTGCTGATCTGCTGGTTCAAACTATCAAATATTTGGTCGCTACCTGTCTGAAAAACCTGTTGCATATTATGATTTACCCCTGGAAGCATAGTATATTTATGCTTGATTCCAATTTCATTCAAATACTCTGCAAATCTTTGGTTATGTCCAACGGTAAAATCCTTATCTCCGCAGATAATATGTAGATTGAGTTTTTCTTTACCGTAAGTGTTCTTACTAAATTCTAAGGCTTCACCTCGAGGATTCACACGACGGTAGTATTGCATACTTCCACCAAATACATGTTGTAATAGTAAATCTCTACTCTCTGAATTCGATTCAAGTGTTCTGAAATTTTCATCCAATGGTCCAGCAGCAATTGCAATTATACTTGAAAATAAATTCGAATATTTTAGACCTAACCTAGCTGCTCCATAACCGCCCATACTGAAGCCTGCAATCATTGGTTTGATTCTATCGGGACGATAATTAAAATGATTCTTTAAGTCAGGTAATAATTCATTTATCAGGACATCTTCTACAGGGTATTTTCCATCTTTAGAATTAACCCACAAAGATTGATTCAATCCATGAGGAAAAACCACTGCCATTGGCTTTAATTTACCCTCATCTATGGCCCTTTGAAAATATGTCGACAGTGGTTTAATTCCTTTAAGAGAGGAGAAAGAACCGTGCAACCACACAAGAGTGGGCACAGGGCCTCTATACCTTTTCAACTGAGTCGGGTAAAAAACATGATAATTTACCTCAGTTCCTCTACCACCACTACTTGCGATTTTGCTCGTAAATTTATATTCGGTAACATTATTTGCCTGAACAGTTGCAGTTGACCAGCTACCCGCATATGGATGCTTAGACTGATTAGCCGTTAAAATACTGTTAATAATACAAAGCAATAAAACAAATTTAGATATAGTTCTCATCTCACTAGCCTCCCAAATCATTTGATCCAACCTTTTTGAATCCTTTTAATCAGCTTAATTTGAAAAAGAGGTACTTCTATGTTGATCAAATTAATAGTCATACTGTTTGATGAAACATCTCTAACAAGAGTTACAATATTTTAAGATTTGGGATATCAAAGAGGTGCTTCTATGTTTATCAAGGTAATAGTCATACTGTTTGGATTTACATTTCATACAATCCCTGCAAACTCATTATCCAAAGCTCATAATTCAGAACAACACAGTTTTGTGACAGAAGTTGTTAATGATGACCTTGAGTTTCCATGGGGAATAGGGTTTCTTCCAACAGGTGAAATCTTAATTACAGAAAAAAAAGCTAAAAAGCTGCGTATCATACGGGATGGAAAACTAGATCAAAAATCAATCGAAGGTTTACCCAAAAATATAGATAGCTCAGGTCAAGGTGGTCTACTTGATATTTTAGTTCATCCACTTTTTAATCAGAATAAAACTATTTTTCTTTCATATTCTGGGATTGGTAAAGGCGGAAAAGGAACCGAAGTAATTCGAGCCAAATTAATAGGTTACAAATTAATAAATGTTGATAAAATTTTCGCTGTAGAACCCAAAACAAAAGGTTCTCATCACTATGGCTCCCGAATGGAATTTGCAGCTGATGGAACTTTATTTATAACAGTGGGTGATCGTTATTTTGAGATGAAAGAAGCACAAAATCCTAAAAATCATTTAGGTACAGTTCTTCGTATTAATGAAGATGGAAGCATTCCAACTGATAATCCTTTCGTGAATCATAGGACCTACAAACCTGAAATTTATTCCTATGGACACCGTAATGGTCAAGGACTTGCTAGAAGATTATCAGATAACACAATGTGGATGCACGAACATGGACCAAGAGGAGGAGATGAGCTGAATCTATTAGATAAACCTGGAGCTAATTTCGGTTGGCCCGCAATAACCTATGGTATTGATTATAGTGGAGCCATCATCTCCGATAAAACTAGCGCTAAAGGTATGGAACAACCAATAATATATTGGGTTCCATCGATTGCTCCTTGCGGTATGACCTTCTACAACGGAAAAAAGTTTCC
>JAYZAC010000023.1:0-4029 GCA_036339875.1 bacterium
AAGGTAATCTACCTTGGAGATAATACCTCTCAAATCACCGATTCCATCTGAATTGGAATCAAGAAAACTCCGAGGGTAAATTTGGTAAACAATTGCGCTTTTGAACCAATCTGCATTCATGTTGCCTCACTTAGTTTGTGTGAAGCAGTCTACACCAAGTAGGAAGTCGTTTCCATAATCTGCCTTAAACAGAAATCATTGCAAGAATTTGGAATGGTTGATATCTTACCCCCCCTATTCATAGTTCGCTTTGTAAAGCCTGAAAATGTCTAAGTTTATGATTCTACTAAAATCTTTTAATCATTCGATGTGTAGTTTTTTTCGCAGTCTCTGCCAATTGCTGCTTTTATTGATGACCGCAATTGTGCTTGCTCAAGTATTTTTTCGATACGGACTTGGGGATGCCTTAACCTGGAGTGAGGAGGCTTCTCGATTTCTGATGGTATGGTTAACCTTCCTCGCATCACCCGTAGCTTATCTTGAAAAAAGTCATATTGCATTAGACTTGATCTCTGAAAAATGGGGATCAAACATTAAGCGGTTAATAAATATAATTTTACACTTTTTAAGTCTATTGCTGATCATTCTGATCTTGTGGAAATCTTCGGCTATGGTAATGCGTGGTTTTTCAATAAGTGCAGCTTCTTTACCGATTCCCATGGCAGTTGCTTATGCTGCGATTCCCTTTGGTTTCTTAGCAATGCTGTTAATCAATTTACAACTTCTGAGCGAGGAGCTATTTGGAGTTGAGGAGCTAGGCGAATCATGAGTTTACTTTTTTTCGTTTTGTTTCTCGTTTTGATCTTTATTGGATTACCGGTTGCTTTTGCGTTGTTACTAGGTCCTTCGATTGCATTAATTTTTGAAGGTAATCAAGTTTACTTAGATATGTTAACCCTAAGGCTGTATTACGGTATTGATAGCTTTCCATTAATGGCGGTCCCGTTTTTTATTCTAACTGGTGAATTGATGAATAGCGGTGGTATTACTCTACGTTTGGTGCATTTTAGTCAGTCATTGGTGGGTCACTTTCGAGGTGGACTTGCGCATGTAAATATCTTGTCTTCGATTCTTTTTTCAGGCCTATCAGGCTCAGCAGTTGCAGATACTACAGGCCTAGGCTCAATGCTTATACCTGCCATGGAAAAAAATGGCTACTCTAAGCGTTTTGCTGCTGCGGTTACAGCTGCATCATCTGTAATTGGTCCTATTATTCCACCAAGTGGAATCATGATTTTATATGCCTTCTTTATGAATGTTTCAGTTGGGGCTTTGTTCGCAGCCGGTATTGTTCCGGGGTTGCTAATTGGTTGCGGTTTAATGCTGGTTACGCACATGATTGCAAAAAAGAGAAACTATCCTGTAGACCGTGAAAAATTTGAAATTTCATACGTGATTCAGTCTACAAGAAAAGCTTTTTTACCCTTGCTGACTCCGTTGATAATCTTGGGTGGGATTCTACTGGGTGTCTTTACACCTACCGAGGCTGCTGCTGTAGCTGCCGGTTATGCTTTGTTTGTAAGTATGTTTCTTCTAAAGACACTCGACGTTGCCGAGCTTAGGAACTCTTTATTTAGAGCGGCTAGAACTAGCGGAATCATTCTTTTGATGGTAGGTGCGGCTCTAGCATTCTCTTCAATGATTACGCTAAGTGGTGTTGCTTCTGAGTTTGCGAGTTTGATTTTCTCTGTGAGTGAAAACCCTTTGGTTTGCTTGTTTCTTATTAATATCTTTCTATTCACTGTAGGTATGTTTCTAGATGCTGGGCCAGCTATATTAATCTTAGGTCCTATCCTCGCTCCATCGGTTGCGCAGTTAGGTGTTGAACCGGTTCATTTTGCAGTGGTTATGTGTGTAAATCTTACCATTGGCTTAGCAACTCCACCGATGGGTTTAGTGCTTTTTGCTGCATCAGGACTAACCGGTGAAGGAGCCGAAAAAATTGCTTGGGAGATGGCACCTTTTTTAATACTGGAGATTTTGGTGGTTTTCTTAATTACTTTTGTTCCCGAGATTAGTCTCTTTATTCCTAAATTGATGGGTTATTTGTAGGCGTAAGAATATGGTCAAAATTTTAATTTTAATATTTTCATTATCTGTAGCTATCAGTCATTCTAAAGCTCCTATTTTGGTTAAATTGGTGCATAACTCCAATGTAAATGATGAGGATCATGACGGCGCTAAAGCGTTGAAAAAGATTCTTGAAGAGGGCTCAAATGGAGAGATTCAAGTTAAGATCTATCCAGGTAGTCAATTATGTTCAGGAGCTCATGAATGTATTCAATTATTACAAACTGGAGCTTTGGAAATATATATCGCTACGGGTGGTGGCCTAGCTGGTTTTTATCCTGAGATATCCGTATTAGACCTGCCCTACTTACTAGACGATGATCAGGTTGCTGAATGTGTTTTTGATGGCCCCTACAGAAAGCAATTACAAACTTCCTTAGCAGAAGCTATTCCCGGTGTGAGGTTAATGGTCATTGGTAATACTGGCGGATGGAGAAATTTTGCCACAACCAAAAAACCAGTCCAGAAGGTCGCTGATTTAAAGGGATTGAAGATACGTACCATAAAGAATGCAATGCAGATTCAACTAGCTAAGAGCCTGGGCGCGAGTCCTACTGGAATCTCTTGGGGTGAAGTTTATACCTCCTTAGCAACTGGCGTCGTTGAAGGAACTAAAAACGGTATTACCGATATAGTTGGGATGAAGCTTCACGAACACTTGAAATATATTGTCCTCGATGGACATTCCTACATGGCAGCTTTTTGGTTTAGCTCCGAACACTTCTATCAGAAGTTATCTCCAGAATATCAAGAGCTTCTCCGTAAAGGCTTTGACGCATTAGCGAAAGTTACTAGAACTTTACCTCAGCAGCGAGCTAATGATGCCTATAAAATATTTGAAGAAGCAGGAGGGAAAATTCATAAGCTTGATGAAGAGTCTAGACTTGAGTTTGTGAAGGCCTCAAAGCCCTTGAGAGAGTGGTATTTGAACCGCTATCCCAAGGAAAACTTAGATCAGGTAATTGCTGCAGCTAAAACTTGTCGATCGAATAAATAAGACCCGACTCTAAGGAATCTCTTTACCCTCAGAGGCTTCTACAACCTTATACCAGTCTTGAAGTTCCCATGTCATGTCTTGAGCAGCGGCATACTCTTGGATGCGCTCTAATTTGTTTGAACCGATTACTGGGAGTATTTCGGCTGGATGCTGTAGGATCCATGATAAGGCTGTTTGCGCAATGTTGAAGCCTTTGGGCTCGCCAATTTCCTTGAGACATTCCCGTAATCGAATACTTTTTTCATCATTTCCAGTGAATAGCGAACCCCCTCCCAACGGAGACCAAGCCGTAATAGGAAAGCCATGTAGTTGAGACTGAGCAATAGTTCCATCATGCATGGGGTCATGATGCATTACAGAGAACTCAACTTGATTCGTGACCAGTGGAATATTTAGGAATTCGGATAGCGTGTCGAACTGCCATGGAAGAAAATTAGAAACTCCAACAGCTCTAACTTTTCCAGACTCTACAACAGCCTCAAGTCCATCAGCGGTATCTTCAAAATCCATTCTTGGATCAGGCCTATGAATTAGTAGCAAGTCAATATGGTCAGTGGCGAGATTTTTTAGTGAAGTGTCTACCGATTGGCGGATATGTGCAGAGCTTGTATTGTAATGTTTGTTGGTAACACCAGGTCTGCGAGAAGACGGAAATTGAATACCACATTTAGAAATAATCTCAATTTTATCTCGAAGGCCTGGAGATTCCCTTAAAACTCTTCCGAAGTACTCTTCACAGCGAAAATCACCATAAATATCAGCATGATCAAAAGTGGTAATTTCAGCTTCTAGGCAGGCTTCTATGATTTCTCTGCCCCATGAAATCTGAAAAGGTTCGCAAGCATCCCAGCGCCATACGCCATAGATAATTCGTGAAAGACTAATTTCTTCAAATTCGGCTTCTTGTTCTTCAGTGCTCATTTTCTTTTTCCTCCGGCCAGAGGCGTATCCGGCTCTTCTTT
>JAYZAC010000024.1:0-8027 GCA_036339875.1 bacterium
AATTCAGCCCGAGGGGTCTCACGCAAAAACGGAGAATCTACACAATTTGTTAAACCCTGACAACTAAATGCATTAATGAAAGGAGATGCTGGCGGCCCTTGATCAGTGTCAATAAATATAAATTCACCCGCATCATTACCGCCTTGAAATACATGGGGACCAAAAAACCAAGGCCCAGGACTGGAAACGGTACCTGTAATACTTACAGGACCAGTGCTAAAAACGCTTGTAATCGTTGTTCCTTGAGGCAAGTCTACCGTATCTATGAAAGTTCCATTAATTGGGGGGGTAATTGTCAACGGAGCTTGTCCAGGACGATTGAAAGTTACCCGACAAAAAGGATTAACATTATTAGCGGGGTTTCCCGGACACGAGACTCGTACTCCAGTTAAATTTAACAACACACTAGTATCAGGAGGAAATGTCTGGCTTATCTGATTATTTGGTGCCCGCCGCGCCCATGCTAAAAGCTGAGTTCGACCTTCAAGCATGGGCAATGTGGGCGAATTAAATATCAAAGGCTCTTCCTGAGTGCTCGTATTGCTTGCAGAATGTCTAATAGTATTTGGATGAAGTATCTGTCCAAATTGATTATAGAAAACTACTTCTACCTCTCCATCTGGCAGCTGAGACATTTCTACTCGATACTGAAATGAGGCTAAAAACTGATTCCCTTGATTCAAACCTTGAATAGTTTGACTACCTTCATTAGGCTGCGTTTCATAAACAAATAAATCAACACTCGCCCGAAGACTATTTAAGAAAACGAAAAAACTGAAAATTA
Organism: bacterium; assembly: GCA_036339875.1. Taxonomy (GTDB): domain Bacteria; phylum Muiribacteriota; class UBA6191; order UBA6191; family UBA6191; genus JAYZAC01. Next base: position 785 of record JAYZAC010000024.1, read on the forward strand.
CAATAATAAAGCCGTGCATTAATTAGCCAAATTTGTACTTTTTTGTACGAATAGGTCTACGTACGCATCTTATCACAGGGTTTGTCTTAAGCCCACTTGAGACAAGTGATTAAGAGTCTATTTTGATTTGAAATTCAGCAGATCGTTGATCACTTAAATGGATCCAAAAATTCGTATCTGATAATAACTTTCCAAACGTTAGATGAGTTATATAGATGAAACGACTTAGTAGAGGTCTTAAGTGACTATCATATTTGTGTGGGAATTTACACAGAACTTATTCTGCAGAAACTATAAGCTAGTTCAAAGAATCGGATATTTTCAGAACCTTTAGTTCTGGAGGGTCCTGTTCACGAACCCTTTCATAATGCACTTTCACCCAGTCACGAATCCTATCATCTACCACCATTTCGGCTGAATATAAGGGGTGCAAATATTTATAATTAAATACATGCTCGACTTTCCACGGAAAGATAGCCTTCACCAACTTCTTGGGAAGCGTTGCCAAAACCCGATCTAGCAAACTGATTTTAAAACGTGATTTACCCAGATCATGCAATAGAACGGCTTTCTTTGTAAGAATCGGGTCCGCATCTGGAAATTTTTCAAGAATCTTTAACGATGTGTAATACACATCTAAAGAATGTCTTTGATCTACTATGGACATTCGCAAAAATAATTCTAGTTCCAAAGGAGATAAAACTTCAGAAATAACATCTAACTCTTGCTGTCCTACACTAGCAAAAACAGCACGCCTAAATTGGTCTACACGATGCAAAATTCTAGTGACAAGCATAATCAACGTGGTCTTCGAAGACTGTTTTTAATTACAGCAGTGACGCTTCAGAAGCGTCACTGCCGTGCTGTAATATTTGTGATGTTAGTTACCTACAGTACAGGTCCCTTTGCCTGTAACTACAGTAGCACTACTCTCAATTTGTTGGCCATCAATCGTGCCATGATATTCACACCAAACGTTACCTACATCGTCAGATCGGTAGTTCGCCGCGTCTCTGCAGCCAGGATCCTTGGGAACACCCTGCAAGTACTTTTCGGTCGCTAACAAAGTTAATTGCGTCTCATCCTTTATAATCATTTGCTTACCATGATCTAAGTTATACATTTCAATTGCACCCAAAATTGTTTTCTGATTAGCATAACAAGCACGCTCATTTGATTTTTCACGAGCTTGTCGAAAATTTGGAATCGCAATTGCAGCCAGTACACCAATGATCGATATCACGATCATAAGTTCAATTAGAGTAAAACCTCTTAATCGATTAATTGTTCTCATTATTTCTCCTTTGGTTTTCAAACCACACCACATATAAATTAATAAACATATATATTTGAATTAACGACGTAATTCTAATTGGCTCCATTCACTAGTGTCAACATTGGCATAAATACAGCTAGGACAATTCCTCCAATAACCAAACCCATGAAAACGATTACAATTGGCTCAATTATTGAAGTAAGTCCCTTCACTGCATTGTCTACTTCCACTTCGTAAAAATCTGCAATTTTAGATAACATCTTATCTAATTCACCGGTTTCCTCCCCAACGGCAATCATCTGAACAACCATAGGAGGGAATACATTGCTAGATTTCAGAGGGTCGGCAATACTTTCACCCTCTCTAATAGAATTCCGGGTGGAGTCTACAGCATCCTTAATGACAGAATTCCCCGCAGTGGCTGCTGTGACCTCCAAAGCCTGTAGAATAGGCACACCAGAAGAAATCATCGTTCCAAGCGTTCGGGTGAATCTTGCGACTGCCATCTTTCTCATCATATTACCAACAGCCGGCATCTTTAGGATGTTGATATCATAGAGCCGAGAGCCTTTTTCTGTCCTGAAGAATTCCATGATCGCCCATGGAATAACAAAAATACAAGGAACAATGATGAACCAATACATAACCAACATATCCGATAGTTCTAAAAGAAATTTCGTAATAAACGGTAATTCAACGTTCATCGATTCGAAGATCGATTTAAACTGGGGTAAAACAAACATAATTAGAGCTAAAACTACCAGACCCGCAATAGCTAAAATTACCACTGGATAAGTGAGTGCACCTTTTACTTTTGACTTTAATGCTTCTGAATTCTCTAAGTAGGTTGCCAAACGTTGTAAAATACCGTCCAGAATACCCCCCGCTTCACCAGCCCTGACTAAGTTCACGAATAAGGTATCAAAAACTCGGGGATGCTTACCAAGTGCCGAGGACAGAGTTGCACCACCCTCCACATCAGAACGCACCGAATTGATAATTTTTGCAAATGCGGGGTTCTCGGTTTGACCCTGTAAGATTGAAAGACATCTAACAAGAGGAACTCCGGAACCCATCATTACCGCGAACATTTGCGCAAATATCGAAACATCCTTAGAACTCACTCCACCAGAAAAAAGTGAAATACTAAAAGCCTGCTTTCTTTTTTCGATTGCGGTTATGAAAAAGCCCTTTTCTCTTAAACGAGCTATAACCTGTTCTTTACTGTCGCCTTCCAACTCACCTTGGATAGACTTCCCTTCATAATTTTTTGCTTTATAAAAAAATGTAGGCATACAGTTTAATCCTCCACAGCAAAAATAAATTCTAAGCAATCATAACCAATTATAGAAAGACTCTAGATTTCAAGCAAACAAAGCCCGTCCATATTTCCCAGATCAACACAAGTTACTGTACTTAGACCGTATCTTTGTTCCATGGTTCCAAATTTCTAATCACTCTTTCAGCATTCTGGCCAATTCATCTTGTTTCATAGAATGACGCATAGCATCATCATACGTAATCTCGCCTTTTTGATATAAATTCTTTAATGAATTTTCAAAGGTTGTCATACCCATATTCTGTCCCGTCTGCATAATCGTGTACATTTGCTGAATTTTGTGTTCCCTTATAATATTTTGGACTGCGGAATTCACCAATAAAATTTCTTGCGCAACTATTCGACCTTTTCCTGAAGCCATAGGAATCAATTGCTGTGCAACCACACCTCGTAATACAAAAGACAACTGTGTTGTAACTTGACTTTGCTGATGAGGAGGGAACATATCCACAATACGATTAATTGTTTGAGCTGCATCAGTAGTATGTAAACTACCGAATACAAGATGGCCTGTTTCGGCAAGAGTCATTCCCGCACTGATTGTTTCGAGATCACGCATCTCACCAACAAGCACAACATCTGGGTCTTGCCTTAAAACATGCCGAAGAGAGTCCTGAAAACTCACCGTATCAACATGTAATTCCCTCTGATTGACTATCGACTTTTTATGAAAGTGAAGGTACTCTATTGGATCCTCTATGGTGATTATATGTTTAGCATGATTTCTATTGATCATGTCAATTAGAGCCGCTAATGTTGTGGATTTACCAGACCCAGTTGGACCTGTAACAAGCACAAGACCTTTGTGCATCTCTGCAAATTTGGTGCAAACACTTTGAACACCTAACTCCTCCAGATCTGGAATATTTGAAGGTATTATTCTGAAAGCGGCCGCAATACATCCACGCTGCCGATAAACATTAACTCTGAATCGTCCAAATCCATGCACACTATAAGACAAATCTAACTCTAGATTCTCCTCAAACTCTTTCTGTTGTTCACTAGTTAGCATGTTGTAAACGAGGCTACGAGTATCCATTGGAGTCAGAACGTCTAAGTCAGTAGCTACAAGTTCGCCATCCACCCTAATTACAGGTGGCGTTCCAACAGTCAGATGTAGATCTGAAGCCTCGTTATCAACTACAAGATTTAGCAAATCATTAAGAACAAACATAAAGAATACCTTTCAGAATGGAATTCTGCATAGGACGTTTTCGGCGATAAGTACCAACACATATACTAAAAATTGGTTGAATCGTTTTGGACATCAATGACCACCAGCGGTGACGCGCACGACTTCATCCAAAGTTGTCATACCTATCAAAGCCTTTCTAAGAGCTGACTCACGCAGAGTGAGCATCCCTTCTTTTCGAGCTAGCACCGTAATATCTGAAACGCTTCCGCCCCTCAAAATAAGGGTCTTCATGTTTTCAGTCATTACCATAACCTCATAAATCCCTATCCGACCTTTGTAACCTGTACCACCACAACTGTCACAGCCAGCACCTTTATAAAGTCTAAAATTATTAGCATCAATATGCTTCAGATCAAGATGCGCGAGTAACTCCTCAGAAATCGCAAACTGCTCCTTGACTTCTCTTTTAGCTCGATATTCGGTCTTACAATCTTTACATATTGTCCGTACCAAACGCTGTGCCTGAATAAGAACGACTGAGGAAGTAACCATGAAAGCTTCAACACCCATATTGAGAAGTCTTCCTATGGTCCCTGGAGCATCATTTGTATGCAAAGTAGAAAGCACCAAGTGTCCAGTCATGGAAGCTTTAATAGCTATCTCAGCCGTCTCAAAGTCTCGTATCTCTCCAACCATTATGATATCGGGGTCCTGCCGCAGAAAAGAGCGTAACGCCGCTGCAAAAGTAAGACCTATATCAGGTCGACATTGAACCTGATTAACTCCATCCAACTGATACTCTACGGGGTCTTCGGCAGTCATGACATTTGTAGTCGGCTGATTTAATGCGGTCAAAGCTGAATAAAGGGTGGTAGTTTTACCGGAACCTGTAGGACCCGTGATCAAAATAATTCCATAAGGGTGCATGATACCCTCTTTGAATCTTTCGTACGTAGCCGGCTCAAAACCTAAAGCGCCCAAATCCACTTTAAGGGAGCTTTGATCTAGAATACGCATAACAATCTTCTCTCCCCAAGTACAGGGAAGAGTAGAAACTCGAAGGTCTACGGTCTTATTGCTTACTTTAATTTTTATACGACCATCCTGAGGTAGGCGCTTCTCGGCAATGTCTAAGTCTGACATAATTTTAAGACGTGAGGTAATCGCTGCCTGCGCCTTCTTAGGAGGTTTTACGTCTACAGTAAGGACACCGTCCAACCTATATCGAACTCGTAACTCTTTCTCGAATGGTTCAATATGTATATCTGAAACTCCCCTTTGAACTGCTTGTGAGATGATCAGATTTACTAACTTGATGATCGGGGCGTCATTTTCACCTAGTTCTCCCGATAATTCCTCTTGTAAATCTTCTTCTGAAGCTTGCCCGATATCACCAATTTCATCCATTAAACTGTCAGCTTTACTTGCATCACCATACGCTTCATCAAGAGCTGTCTTCAGATCTTTACCAGTAACGATTACCGGTTTTACTATCATACCTGTCATCAAAGCTACGTCATCGATAGCAACTATGTTTAATGGGTCAACCATAGCCACAGTTAATTTGTTACCCACTTTATTTATAGGTATTAATTGATGGCGCCTAGCCACATTTTCTGGTATGAGTCGAACCGTTGATGGCTCGATAAGATAATGACTTAAATCGATTTGAGGAACATTGAGTTGCTCAGCCAATACCCGAACAATCTCCTGTTCAGTAACCAATGACATTTCAACCAAAATACTTCCAACTCGTTTGCCGGAAAGCTTCCCTTTAGTTAGAGCTTCTTGAAGTTGTTCCTGCGTAATGAGACCCTTGTCTACAAGTGCATCTCCCAAACGTATTCTTTTCATAGTGTTAAAATCCTCCCGAGCCCAAAAGACCTTTCACTGATAACTGCGAACGCGTGACAAATAATAGAGTGATAAATCGCGTATTTCATCGTTGCGGAATTTCCCAATTTCACTTTTAAGTTTTAGACCTTGCAGGTATCCGAATGCGAGCCGATATTGCTCGAGTTTGGCCTCGAAGGAAGCCGCTAGCTGACCAAGATAATAATGACACATGGCAAGGTAAAACTCAACAAGTTGATACTTACTGTTTGAGGGATCACATTTCTTAAAATTTTCAATTGCCTTATCGAATTCGAAATCCTTGTAAAACGTCAAGGCCTTCCTGAAAAATGACAAACTAAATTTTTTTACTCTGTTGTTACCCCAATCACAAACATAAACGTCTCCACCCTTATCAACATAAATCCCTTGAGGAAAACTCATCTCACTATCCTCGAACCAAAAGTAAGAGGTTTGAGGCGTTTTTCTAAGAGACTTCCATAGATCATTATCGCTGGTCGAATCTGCAGCATGTACTGAAGAATACTGGCCTGAATAGCCGATTTCACCCAGAGCATTACCTTCCACGCCATACTTCAAAACTCGATGAGACATATGATCCGCCACATAGAGATTATTATAGGAGTCCACAAAGATAGACTGCGGCATAAAAACTTTACTTTTATCTTGCGTATAATCTTGAACTGGACCGAGGTAGTTACCATTCTTATCAAACTTGAGAATGCGAGCCGTACCAGAATCAATTGCAAACATTTGTTTTTTGTGATCAACCCAAAGTAGACCTTTGGGAGATCGTAAATATACATTTGGCTGATATTCACCGATGTTCATGAAGTATTCGGTCTCCTTGGAAAACATTTTATCGAACGTGAAAACTTCGATTCTATTATTATTTTCATCCGAAACCCAAATCAGGCCTCTATCGTCCAGTGCAACAGACCCCGGTGAATTAAGCTGTCCTTTTCTGACGCCCTGCTCACCCAGAGTCCTAACTAATTTGTGATTTTTATCGTATACATAAACAGCCGAACTTTTTTTATCTACTACGTAAATGTAGTTATTGAAGATACGAATTTGCACTGGCTGATTTACCTCAGGTAATTCTAAAATGCGTTGATACTGTCCCTGACGATCGAAAACCTGAATTCGTTGATTACCAAAATCAACTACATAAATTTCATTTTCAATTAAAGTCAAATCTATGGGTAACAAGAATTGTCCGGGAGAGTTGCCGCGACCACCTATTATTAATTCAAGCTCGTAATCACCGCCATTTCCACGAAAATTATCGTAATTTTGATCATAGTTCTCAGTCTTGACGAGCACAACACTTTCGATTTTGCGCTGCATTCGAGTATCTAGCATTGAATGTAGCGGTAAATCTTCGCAATGCAGACTAATATTCAAAATTAAAAACAAAAAACAGAGTAAAACATACATTAATGGTCGCATTTTACTTAAAGTTGTACTGTTTTTCTACTCACCCAAGTCTATAGTTAAAAAAAGTCCCCGCCCACTAAAAGTGGGCAGGGCAATTAGATAAGACAGGTACAGGGTTTCTATAGCATTAAAAGCTACGCTTCAATGAGATCCGTTGAACGGACCCCAAATCTTGATCATTATATGCATAATCGAAGGA
>JAYZAC010000025.1:0-11383 GCA_036339875.1 bacterium
GACCTTTAGCTGTTGGTCAGCATGTAGTATCAAAACGATTGGATTTTTTACAAATTCCATACCCCGACAAATTTGATAGCCCCGTCCTCTACTAGAAGAAACTATTTGAGCCTTAAAATCATTCGCAACCTTCAAGGACAAATCATCACTACCGCCGTCTACGATTATAATGTCGTCACCATCTAGCATTTGAGATTTTAGTTGAGGCAATAATCTTCTTAGATTTAACTCTTCATTTAGTACCGGAATCAAAATAGAGAGCTTCTCTGAATTTGTACTTTTAGTACGATTGGGTACTTTGAAAATAAGCTCATAAAATTCTTTGATAAGGAGCAAATAAACCGGTCCGTATTGTAGGATTTGATAGTATGGATAATGGTCAAACCTGCCCTCTTGCATGCTATTGAGTACAATAAACCAAGTTCCTGATGTTGCGCACCAAGCTAAGAGAGAACTTTTACGATAAAAACATAAAAAAGGTACCATCAAACTTAAATACCAGTAATGAACGGTTGGAGCACAAAATAAAAAGCATGCCGTAATTATCATTCCCGTTAATAGAACATCCTCGTAAACAATGATACTCCAAGAACAGATCAAACCCGCTACAACAAATAGAATTACTAGACTAGTAATATTATTTTGTACTAAAAAATTTAAGATTCCAAAAAGTGAGTTATTGTATTCAAATTGAGTACCAAATATATAAAAAGTTTTAAACACAGGTACTCCATCTAATAGAAAAGGCGTATAGGCAGCTAACAAAACAATAAAAAAGATACTGATATATCTCCAATTTTTAGGATTAATAAAACAGGGAATTAGCAACAATACCAACAGCTTACTTAATACTGCTAACGCCAAACATGTCCACATTGCTAACCACATTTTACGGTGGTGGAAAATTAATCCTAACAATAACCAAAATATCATTAATACATCCAGATGACCCCTGGCACTAAATGCAACTATTGATACCGGATTTAAGCAATAGTAAGTTACATTTTGCAGAGGGTCACCGCGAATAAAAAGTAGGTAAAGAATTAAGCCAATTACAAGAATATCAAGAATACAAAACACATATTGGTAATTACCGTAATCCAAACTGTAAAAACTTAGGATTCGAAAAACATATAAGGATAATGGTGGATAAATTGTTGTTAAATCAGAATGATTTGGAACCTTATAATCCTCCCAAATCAAATACTGCAATTCTGAACTATTCGGTGCCATCCTATAAGGGTTGTATCCATTATTTTGAATATGACCTTCCCAAACATATCTATAAACATCATCGCTACACTCAAATTGAGTCATTACAAAACGTATAGAGCAAGAATTAACCAGCAGAACGAAAAGAGGTAGTCCTAAAAATTTTTTTGGGGCGTAATAAACACTTGATACAGCGATCAGCATAAAAAATGCATAACTCAGAATGATTGATAAAGTAGCGTTTGATTCGGTTCCCAAACTCACGAACCATAGCGCATTAATCAATGCCATTAGCTGCAGCAAATAATAGATTACGGATTTATTAAACATCTAATGTTTTTAGGGCGAGTTCCAGACTATGAATCATGGATGATGGGTCCGCTTGCCCCTTACCGGCTATATCGAAAGCTGTGCCATGATCGACAGTAAATCTTGGATAACGTAACCCCAATGTTGTGGCAACACCTTGACCGAAATGGGTCATTTTGAAGGGAATTAATCCCTGATCATGCTGCATCGCAATTACTAAATGGTGTTTATCACCGATTAGGTTTTTCTCTTGAAAAAAGGTATCTGCTGGCTTAGGACCACTGATATCATATCTTTTAATACGAAGTTTACTGACGGCTTCAGATATTTTTTCATCCTCACCAAGACTCAATACACCCTGTTCCCCAGCATGGGGATTAAAACCTAAAACAACTGTACTTAAACTTTGATTTACTTGCTGTTCAAATAGCTCGATACATCGCTGTAACCAGTCTACTAGATCTGCTTTCATAATGATATCCGATACTCTGGCAAGCGGTACGTGGTGAGTAAATAAAGCTAAATGGAAACGATTCCCACAAAAACTCATCACCGCATCTTTTCCGTCCCCCAATGCTGATTCATAGAAGCCCGTATGACCAACAAAACCAGGAACTGAAGCTTCGATTGCTTTTTTACTAACAGGAGCATTTAAAATAACATGTGCCTTACCAGATTCTAGCAATCGAACCGACTCCTCTAAAGATTCATAAGCGATCCGTCCGGATTCATGACCTTCCTTACCCCACTGAACCTTAAAATTTTTGGGACCAACCTCGATTAGATTTCCAAGGAATTTTTCAGCTTTGAGCTTTAACAAGCAATCTCTAGAACCCACTAGAATAATTTTATCCAGAGGCTTTTTATTCAATGCCTCGATGACAATCTCTGGACCAATGGAATTTGGATCACCTAATGTTATGACTAACTTACGATTACTCACAACATTCCCCTCCAAATATTTTCATACTGAATTTTAATTTCTTCAAAACGGCCCTCTTCCTGCCACTTCTTTTGGTGACGTAATTTAAAGCGATCGTATACTAGTAACCACTGCTCGGGACACTTCACAATCCAGTGTTCCAGATGACGACTCAATTCTTCATAAAAAATAGGTAACCAAGTTTCGAGGTTTTTACGATCTACTTGCCATTCAGGTAACGCATGTAATTCGTAGCCCGAGTTACTATGTAGAATTATTAAGGGAACTAGACTAGCATCCGTCTTATTAAAAAATAATTCAAATACACGGGGAAAAGATAATGGTAAATCAAAAAAATTTACAAAATGACCAGCACGCGTACCGTCTTGGTCACACAAAACGGTAACAATATGACCAGCTTGTAAGTTTTTTACTGCAGTCCTGAGACCCTTGCGTTGATGCAATAATTCGATATTAAAATTTTTTCTTGTTTTGCTAATTAAGTGCTCTAAAGCTGGATTTAATTGTTCAAAAACTAGTGAACTTAACTTAAAATTTTTCTCAGTAAGAACTCTTCCACCGAGTTCCCAATTACCGATATGAAGACAAATACCAATTACACCCTTACCTCTATCATAGGCTTTTTGCAGAATATCCTCTCCACTTTTCCAAACGACTAAATCTTCTAATTCGCGATTTTCATCGAAAAGAAATAGCATATAGTCCATCGTATTTTTAAGAGTATAAAACCAAAATTTGCGACGAATTTCTCTAAAATTCAATGGGGAGTTTCCTTGTTTAACTATTAACCTGTTAATCACCCTCAAATTCCGTTCTATTACTTTAATTGGTATCCAACTCAAGAAATTGGATACCACATCATGAATTGTTAGATGGATAGATCGAGGTAAAATTTTATACCAAAATGATAGTAGTCCAAATAGTAGGCGAACTAGCCATGACATGGCAGATCAAGTTCCTCGATTATCAGGCGATTAATCCGACCTATGGCACCCTGACTTCCTAACTTACTTAGAGCATCGCCTAATAAATCACTTACTCTATTATGTTCTTCTGGATCCTCTAGAACCTTCAAAAGTGCAGCACTTACATTCTCAGGCGTAGCCTCATTTTGTATAAATTCGGGCACTATTTGCTTGTTACTTAACAAATTAGGTAAGCCTATATACTCAGGAAGATGAGTAAATACTTGGGCTAGCATTGCTGTCATCTTTGTAACTTTATAACAAATAACCATGGGAACCTGATAGAAACTTAGCTCAAGAGTCGCCGTCCCGGAAGTTACAAGAGCCATATCTGCAACACACATATGCTCAAATCGATCACTCCAATACAATTCGACATTGACACCTTTTTGACGCATTCTTGTACAGCTATTTTCAAACAAGCTACTGATACTTCGAAGATCAGCCAAATTTTCGGCACCCAGCAGGTGAAATCTCAAATTTGGCAGTTGCCTAGACAGCTTGACAACTACCTGCTCATAAACTGGAAGTAACAGTTGAATTTCCTGTTGCCGAGAACCTGGCATAACTAGAATCACCCGCTCATTGGAATCTAATTCATGTTTTATACGCAACTCGCTGCGATTCATTTTTGGTAATGAATCAAGCATTGGATGACCTACAAAATCTACAGTAGCACCTGCGTTTTTATAGACGGTATAAGTAGGTTCAAATTCTGCGGCAACTCGCTTTATATTTTGAGCTGCATCCTGTATTTCGTTGGGTGACTGAGCAAACTTACGTGGTGGAAATAAATACACACATGGGATACCCACTTGTTTCGCTTTGCGAGCTAGATGCATGTTAAAACCAGGGTAATCCGATAGAAAAAGTAAGTCAGGTTTCTCAGCCTCTAAATAGTTCTGAATCTTCCAGTTTATTGGGAATAAATACCAACGTTTGAGGGCTTCCATTATCCCAATCGATCCCCATTGATCTGAATTATATAGAATTCGCACACCTGAATCTTCGAGTTCTCGACCACCCACACCAACGAATTCTAACTCAGGATACTGCTGTCGCAGCTGACGAACTACACTTGCAACATATACACTCCCCGAATACTCTCCAGCAGAAACAAAGATCTTTCTTCTATTCGTAGAATGATTCATGCTGCCTGGTCCCCATTAATGATACCCGAAGTACATAGAGCCTTATACATTGGAGATGTATTCAATAATTCCTGATGTGTCCCTTCAGCAATTATTTTACCCTTTTCAAGAACCACAATTTTGTCCGCGTTAACAATTGTACTTATACGGTGGGCTATGACAAAGGTAGTACGTCCTTTCATTAAGTTATCTAGTGCACTTTGTACAACCTTTTCGGACTCATTATCTAGTGCCGAGGTAGCCTCATCAAGAATGAGAATTTTAGGGTCTTTCAAAATCGCTCTAGCAATTGCAATCCGTTGTCTCTGCCCTCCCGAAAGTCCTACTCCCATCTCAGCTATTTCATGAAAATATTGTCCTTCTAATTTACTAATAAATTCATGTGCATTGGCAGCAATACAAGCTAGTTCAACTTCTTCTTGGCTAGCTTCAGGTTTAGCAAAACGAATATTTTCAAGTATGCTACCCTTAAATAAAACGGTCTCCTGAGGAACAATTCCAAACAGTTTACGATATTCAAAAAGATCAAATTCACTCACCTTGTGACCATCTAAATAAATATCACCTTTTTGCCAAGGATAAAATCTTGGAATTAAATTAACCAATGTAGTTTTACCGCCACCACTAGGTCCAACTAAAGCCACAGTTTGGCCAGCCGAAACTTCTAAATTAATATCCTTTAAAACCCAATTACTTTCATCAAATTGAAAACTCAAATTTTCAAACTTTAAAGCTGCACTAACTTCATTTGGAATTCTTCTAACATGGCCGACTTGCTCAGCTGGTTGATCTAGAATTTCAAATACGCGCTGGATTGCACCAACTGATTGCTGAATCATTGCATTCCCATTAGTCAGTTTTTTGATTGGGTGAAAAAGAAGTCCAAGAGAAGTCAGGAATCCTATTAGTTCTCCTGGAGATAATCGGCCTTCTATTACTGCCATAGAACCAAAATAAATCATTAAAGCCACACCCACGGCATCAGCTAATTCAACGACAGGTGAATTTAAGGCACTATACTTCACACTTTTCATTGAAAACCTAAAGTTATCAGTAGCTTCACGCTTAAAAAATTGATAGCGCTGCTCCTCCATTCTGAAAGCCTTAACAATTTTCACACCTATTACAGATTCTTGAATAAGAGCACTAATATCCCCTACTTTTGCCTGTAACATCTGACCTGCCCGTCTTAATCTTTTGCTTAACCAGCGTACCAATAGTCCAAGAATTGGTATAAAAACAAAAATAAATAAAGCTAGTTTCCAATCCAAATAGAACATATATGCCACAAGCGCTAAAATCACTAATGGATCAACCATGATCCGAATAAGAGTCTGAAGCATCTGCTCAATAACAAGCATGTCCCCGTTTAAGCGAGAAATTAAATCACCAGTTCTGAATCGCGCATAAAAACTAAGCGGAAGACGCTGTAAATGATCAAAAAACTGCAATTTGATTTGAAGAATAATTTTTTGAGCCACGTAACTCATAGAATAAGTTTGCAAAAAAGAGCCCAATCCCTTGGCAAAGGTAACTACAATAGCCAGAATAATAACTAATCTCAAATTTTGCATTTGTTTAAAGTGGAAGTCAGCAGGATTCATTCCTTGCGGTACAACAAGAACGTCATCAACTAACATATTTAAGACCACTGCATTAGCGGTGGTTGCAACGCCCACCAAAGCTGAAGCTAAAATAGCAAAAATTACGAGACCCCAATAAGGAGAACCCAAGCAGACTATCTTTTTTAAGTCGCTCACGTTAAAAACTCCTCGGCCATATGGTTACTAACTCTTTTTAGAACGCCAGGCTCTCCTAGTGTTTGAACCACTTCATTCAATGCTTTTCTTTGATCACCTAATTTTTGAGGTTGTTGTAGATAATTTAACGTTAATTGTGCTAGACGATCAGGTTGCGTGTCTGACTGCAACATCTCAGGACAAATTTCACGCTTCGATATTATATTAGGTAACCCTAGATAGGGAACTTTAGATACAATCTTAAAGGCTAGATAAGTCACCCAACTGGCTCGATTACAAATTATCATCGGAGTTCCGAGAAGTGCTGCTTCGAGAGTTACTGTCCCAGATGTTGCTAACATAAAATCACAATGTTTGATTACGTCGTAAGTTCTACCGCGAATGATTTGAACATTTAGATCACTCAACATCCCCTCTGGAAAATCCCTATCATCAATAGAGTCCGCCAATGGCAATAACCATTGCACTTCATGCTTCTTACTTACGAGACGGGCAGTTTCGCAAAATCGAGGTAACATTTTAACAATTTCCTGTTGTCGAGAGCCAGGCACTAAAGCAATTGTAGCTACATCTTTATTTAATCCAAACTCTTCCTTAAATTCCAAAGTGCTACAGCTCGCTTTTACGAAATCTACTAAGGGATGGCCGAAGTAACTAGCTTTTCCCTCGAAATAAGTATTTTCAAATGGAAAGATAGTATAGACCCTCTTACAAAACTGTAAAATTTTTCGAGCTCTGTTTTGTTTCCAAACCCATACTTTTGGTGGAATGTAATATACCAATGATGTTTTATCTGACAGAATAGGCATTATTTTCAAATGAAATCCGGGAAAATCTATGAAAATAACCAAATCAGGTTGCTCTTTATTCACAAAATCTTCTATCCGCTGCTTTCTTTGCAAAAGATCTGGAATTTTACGAATGACCTCTGTTATCCCAACAACTGATGAATCTAATGTATTTTCGATCAATTTAGCGCCGGCAAGCCTCATTTTTTCTCCACCCATTGCAAAAATTTGCAACGGTAAACTTAGCTTCAAGAGAGCATCTATTAGGTAAGATCCATGCAAATCGCCTGATTCTTCACCCGCGAGTATTAATATTTTACGAGTTCTAATACTCACTGATCTCCTTGATGACTCACTGCGATAACATTAATTTTATGCTGTTTTGCCAAATCGATAACCGCTTCTTGATCTAACAATATTGTCGCACCTGCCTCAAATGCAAGAGTGCTCACACCCGCTTTCACGCAGCTCTGCAATGTTTGGCATCCAATAGTAGGAACATCAAATCTTAAATCTTGCTCGGGCTTGGCAACCTTAACCACTGTGCATCCATCTCGACCTAATGAACCGCCTCTCAAAATTGCTTCATCAGTACCCTCAATAGCCTCAGCAGCCATTACTGCTTGATTTTTAACCACCACGGTCTGTCCAATGTCTAACCCACCAATTGCTTTCGCCATTTTGAATCCAAAATGTACATCTCTCATTTGATTATCATCTAACTGCCAAGGAGTTAATACGCCTTCTTGTGGCAGGATAGATTGAATCAATGCAGTAGAGTCCATAATCTTTAAGCCCACTTTTTCAAATATATTTACTATGCCCAGGAGAATAGTATCGTCATTTAACTGTTGAGTAGAGCTCAAAAGTTGTTTAGCGAGTGGATCAAGCAATGTATCTGGTCTAAATAAAACTTTTTTATCAACCTTGCCAGCTAGAATAAGTTGCTGAACATCATTTTTCACAAAAAAATCAATCGTTTTTTGTATTTCGCCTAATTGAACATAAAGAACCGTATCCAGATACTCTTTATAGTCTTCGTTAGCCATACCTTTAATCGCTGCACAAAAAACTTTGTAGCCCATTTTTTCAGCGGCTTGTAATATTGCCTTGGGCAGGTAGCCATAACCTGCTACCAAGCCTATCTTTGCTTGATTTTGCATTGACATTTCGACTCCTCGCTCCCAGCTAGGAAGCTCACTTACGCTGATTGTATCATGATCGTCTATACAAGGTTCTGATGACGACTCCGTCAATAAACTGAGCCAAGAGCTAATTTTCGAATTAATTTTAAGATACGCATCGAAGAAACTGATGATTTATGCTGAAAAATTTCTACACATCTTGATAGTCAGAATCTTCTGCTTCATGAACTTGTTCTAGCACAGGCATATTACGAGCCTCCTCAAGACTAACATTCATATAAGTGCTATCTTCCAGTCTAATGGTAACTTCGTCTTTGAAAATATTAGTTCCACAAACTTTACCCTTCTTACCCGAACTGCAACCAACACATGAACTACGTCGAGGAATTCCTTCTAAAGCTTCCCGATAAAAGTCATTCTCATAGGAAATACAGCATTTTAAGTGACCGCAAACCCCATTTAATTTGGATGGATTTTTAGATAAGCGTTGATTCTCAACCATCCGAACATTAACCTTCGGTGTTTTTGTTAAAAAACTACTACAGCATGTTTGGCGACCACATGCTCCTATGGCACCGTTGAGACCAACGTATTCTCTATTACTGATTTGTCGTAGTTCTATACGAGTTCTGAATTCTCTGGATAACAGACGAACTAATTCTCGAAAGTCTACCTTTTGTGGAGCTAAAAAATAGAAGATAATTCTAGCTGAATCAAATAGAAATTCAGATCGTACAAAACTCATTTTAAGCTTTAGCAAATCTGATTTTTTCTGTGCTATCTCCATCGCACTTTTTTCTTTCTCTCTATTTCTACGCTCCGCATCTAAGTCTTGTTCATTAACAAGTCTTATTACGCGCTTGATATCTATCTCACGTTCTCTTTCAAGCATTTTATTGAGCTGAACATATTTCACGGTCGCGACTTCTTTTCCACGGCAAGTACGAACAACCACTTGGTCCCCACTACTAAATTTATCAAACTCATCCTTAACGGTGAAGACTCCCCTTTTATTTCTAATACTGAGTCCATAAATACAGGCACCTTCTAAAGGAATATCGTCAGTAGATTTAATGTTTTTTTCTAAATCATCAACTGACTCGCTGAGCGCTACCTCAGTGTGTTCAATTTCAGTTTCATACTTTATTTCTTCATTCATAATTACTTCGATTTTTTATATTGTAGTCCATATCAGGACTGTTTAAGGTCTATCAAGGTCATACCCAATTGCTCCATCAAGTTTGACCAGGGTTGGTTATTATAGAGCATCCGACGAAACTCGACTAGTCGATGGCTCAATCTATAAAGCCCATTACCATATTTCATTGCCTCGAAATTAAGGCTAATTTGTTTTTCCTGTGGCAAGATCGGTCTTTCCTCACCTGAAATCAAAAGCGATTCCATACTGGCTAATATTTCGGTAAAAATCGATTCTATCTCTCTGATACAAAATCCTCTATAAAATCTCTGAAGACTATCTTTACTACCGTCATCTACAATGGAGTCTCTATAAGACTCACCAAGCTCCTGTCGTAGTCCTCGATATTTGCGCAAGCCTTCACTCATTATCCATTCTGACCAATCATTCATAGACTTTTCTAAATAATAAATTTGATCCTCTAAATAACTAAATTCATCTACCGCGAGTTCATCCAAAAAATGCAAAATACCTAATTTACGAGAAAGTTGAACTTTAGGGTTTACCAATTGGTCTTGAAGTAGTCTGGCAGTATCAAATTCATGCTCCTGAAAAGTTTCCAACCATACCTTTAAATAATTTGATAAATCTAAAGGCTTTTGCAGAAGGACCTTTAATTCAGAATATACAGCTTGTAAATTCCAACCACCTAATCTTGCCAATGCTTGATCTACTTCATCTAATTCTGTAAACCTGCATTCAGCGGAAGGAATATCTACTGGCATCACACGAGATTGAATTGTGGGAAGTAAAGCTCTTTGGTAAGGATTGATTAAAATAAAGATTCTTCCTTCTGGTGGCTCTTCCAGGGTCTTCAAAAGCGCATTGGCAGCTTCTTTTTGCATTTGAGCCGGAAAATATAAAACAATAATCTGTTTTTTTCCTTTTTCTAACTTCATATTCAGTTTAGCTACCATATCGCGAACTTGAGCTATGCTAATTGCAGTTCCTTGAGGAAAAAGTGAGATAAATCGCTCCGGGTTACCCCTTTTGAAAGCCAAACAAGCTTCACACTGACCGCATGGCTCTTTATCCGCAGTATGATTATCACATAAAATTCGACTAATTAAATGTTCGGAGTAAAGTAAGAGATTGGCAGGTTCCTGTCCGTGCAAAACCATCGCATGAGACGGAAGAGGATCCTTATAACGAGCGAAGTTTAATTGAGGATAGTTTAAAACAAATTCTTTTAATCTACCCTGTTGGTTTATTTGCTGATGATTAATTGTCCACATGCGGCTTGAATATCTCGTCCACGACTAATTCTAACAGTAACCTCTTTATTCCAATGACTCATGATTCCCTTAAAATGTTCAATTTCTTCATAAGTCGGTCGTGTAAAATCCTCTGGTCCCTCTGGAATAGGATTATAGGGTATTGCGTTTAGATTACATCGAATATCCTGTAAAGATTTACCTAACTTGTTCAATCGTGCGGTCTGCATTTGTTTTCCACCAAATAAAACCATCTCAAATGTAATCTTTCGATTAGTTACAGACTGAAAATCTCGAGCTGCCTTAAGAATATCTTTCACAGATTCTTTTTGATTTGGAACCCACTGATATCTAAGAGATTGGTCTGTTGTGTGTAATGATATCGCTAGTTGTATCTGAGGCATTTCTTCAGCTAATTTTCTAATTCCCTTGGTAACACCAGATGTGGAAACTGTAATTTTGCGAGAACCTATATTTAAACCCTGTTTATGTGTAAATATTTCCAATGCCTTAAATACTTGATTCATATTATGAAATGGTTCACCCATACCCATAAATACTAAGCGTACGGAATTCGGAAATTTATCACCCAATAACTGCCTAAATAAAAGATACTGAGCTACAATCTCACCGGCTTGCAAATTTCGTATGATACCCATTTTCCCTGTCGCACAAAATACACAAGCCTGCGCACAACC
>JAYZAC010000026.1:0-20273 GCA_036339875.1 bacterium
AAAATTTTCAAAAATCTGCTCTATTCGACTTTTAATGCTAAGATCTTTCAGAGCATTATGAGTTTTAGTAGAATCCCACTCTATTAAGCTTTCTGGAAGACCCATGGAGATTAAACTTTGATTGAATCCCCGTTTCAAAATTCTTGAATTAGCCAAAAGTCCAATCCAGTAGCTGGCTAGCCTATTCCATTCAAATTCATCTTGATTAATAAACTCTTGTTTAAGTATCAGAGCACAAAATTGACGTTTATCCGTTTCAAAAACTAATTCATAAATGTCAACTTCAGCATCCAGCTTTATGTAAATATCTATACCAGTTTCAATGGTACCAAGAAACTTACAGTAAGCTTGTCCAATAGCCTCAAAATTTGATTCATCTAAATAGACATTGTTATTTGCTAACTGACTCTTATCAAACATGAAACAAGCATAAGCTTCTGCAGACTCCCTTAATGATCTCAACAGTGAGTTTTTATTGTGTAAATCCAAAAATTTAATCATCAAGCAAACTTTAAATATTAACCACGAAATCTATGAGTGTAATGTAATATTTATCTAACACTTTTTGCATCGTTAATTTTTGCCGATGTCTATTAATAGTAATAGGCTATCAAAAGTCATTAAATTGATACCAGTAAGTGACTTATGCAACTCTCTGATGTAAAAAAAGAAAAAGATGAAGTAAAACGGGCTAGGCTTCTCAAACAATACTGTCGATCACCTAAATTTGATCACGAGGGCCTCAAACGATATCTAGAGCGTGAATTTAAGCTAACACAATCTAATCAATGGCGAATGAGTTGTAAGAAATGGCTTTCGTGGATAGTAAACCAGCAAGTAATACAAAAACAAACCTTTGATAAAGATAAATTCCTTGAAACTCTGGCAGATAATTTACCAATCGAGAGAAAAGTCCAACTAGTAAATCAAGGACTCAAACATATAAAAGCTGAAGATGAAGATGTTATGCTCTTTTTTGAGTTTAATCTGGGAACCGATGACCCTCGAGAGAGAGTACTCTACCGCAAAGTGTTAACATATTTTGA
Source organism: bacterium (assembly GCA_036339875.1). GTDB lineage: Bacteria > Muiribacteriota > UBA6191 > UBA6191 > UBA6191 > JAYZAC01. The sequence continues at coordinate 1,047 of JAYZAC010000026.1, forward strand.
AAAGAAAGGTTTTTGGTATCCAAGATATAAAAATGATTTACCGATAAATCAATCAATCACATTCGAATCTTTTGTAGGCGCTCCGAGAGAAGCTAGACTCCACTGGTTAGACTCTGCTGTAAATAATCCTATGCAAAAGAAGGATATTAGTGAGTGGGGTATGACCGCACTAACTTTTGAACCAGACTCTTTCATTGTTTCAAAAATGGTAAAAGTAATAGCAGAAATCTTTACATCCACCAAACTATACTACGGAAGACTTGTGGATATTCTTTTAATTTACTCCAAAGACAAGGACTCTAGAGTAAGATCTAATACGCTCGAAGCTTTGGCAATTATCATGCGTAAAAAAGTTGCGGTCAAACGTATAGAAAATAGAATGCTGGAAGCAATGAACGACAAAGATCAGCGAGTTAAAACGACGGCCTTCCTGCAAATGTTTCACCTACAACCAGATGAAACTCTCAAAAAAATTGAAGAAGTTGTTGGAGACACTCAAAATAAGGATGATTTAGAAAGTCTGAGATGGCTGATCGAGCAGGCCTTAGATTTAGACAATCGCTTTCAATCTATACTTGAATTATGTGATAAACGCCTGCAAGAAATCGCTATATTTTTTCCCGACGACGAGCTTGATTGGATACGCTAAACTAAGCACAATTGACTTAATAGTCTATCATCAATATCTTAGTTTACTCATCTTTCAAAACTAGGATTGGAGCAGACAATGAGTCGTGGCCGAAAAGTTCAATTACGCGTTATAACCCCAAACTATATACCAGGACCATTTTATATTTGCGGGAACCTAAGACAGCTTGGCGAATGGACTAATCATCTCAAACTTAAACCTTATGCGGAAGATGAATATCATATTGAAGTTCATCTAACTCAAGAAGAAATTCAAAATTTAGAATTTAAATTCACATGTGGCAGTTTTGACTCTGTGGAAGTCGATAGCAACTGGCAAGATATTGAAAATCGACAAATCGATCAACACAATTTCAGAAAGCGGACTATGAAATTCCACATAGAAAACATGAAAGGCTACAAGCATGGGTCTTTTCAAACCTCTCATGAGGCATGTCAAAACCTTGGTCAATTTTACTCAGAAATTCTTGGTAATTCTAGAAACTTAAATATAGTCTATCCCCCCTCTTATACTACTCGTAAAAATAAAAAATATCCGATTCTTTACCTACACGATGGAAACAACATGTTTGATAGTAGTACATCATACGGAGGAGTTGAATGGGCATTTGATAAGGTTGCTTGGCACCTAATGGAATCAAAATTAATTAATGAACTTATTCTGGTCGGAATTAGTAATACCGCTGATCGAGAAGCTGAATATACCCCTACAAAGGTACGAGGAAAAGGGGGACTTGGACCAAAATATCTCGATTGTCTTGTAAATGAAATTATGCCTTTCATTGAGGATAATCTCCCGGTAGAAACAAAGTCTCGCGGTCTACTCGGCTCATCTTACGGAGGCTTAATTACTCTTCTGGCCGCTAAATATAAACCGAATATCTTTTCAAGATATGGCATCATTTCTCCGTGTCTATACTGGGATAATGAATGGATGATCAAAAACTTTGAACCCAGCGTATTAGAAAATTGTCGAACTTGGATGGACATAGGATCAAGAGAGTTTGGAGCACCCAACAAATCAGGAGGTCGGGACTATGTTAATAGAGTTCACAAATTGCATAAAAAAATAAAATCTATAGATAATTTGGAGTATGCTTTCTACGAAGACCCAGACGCAGTTCATAACGAAATGTCGTGGAATAGACGAGTGCATCTTCCTCTCCTTTTTTTATACGGAAAAAAACCACAAAACTGGAAAAACTACATCAATTGGCGCAAAGACGTACTATGTACTTGGATTAAAGGAACAAAATAATAGAGAAAAAGCCACCCCGTTTAGAGATGGCTTAATGTGAACAGAATTTAATATATCGCCTATATTAAATCCTCATATAATCTGTTGAAACGTGCTCGTCGAGATCGCGAAAAATATGAATCCTGAGAGGGCATCAACCAAATAAGAGCGGGCACATTTCTGGATCTATCAAAAAACAAAATAATGTCCTTGTCCAATTCAACTGTTTGAAATTCCTTGCTCTTTAAGATTGATTCACCAACCAAAATTAACCCATTATCTTTTCGCAAAAAAACTTCTACTATTTGCTGTTTGTCGATAGTCTTAACCTCTGAATGAAAATCATCTGAAGGTAAACTAAACAAATATTGAATCATATCGCACCAGCCATCACCTTCAATATTCAAACATACTCGCCCCTCAACCTTAAGAAAAGGGTGCCATTCGCCATCAATTACAAATGAAACGCGGTCCACAAAATCAATTTTGAAGTTATCATTCTGATCTTCAGCTCTAATAACCATATTATTAGAAAGGTCTGCAACTGGAAAGTATACTTCCCTATGATAAGCCTCTGGCTCTAAATCCTGAGCGTAACTGTAAGTTAGTAAAAAAAGGCAAACAATACTACGAAAAATTAACATCACTACCTCCTTTAAAGTTTTTGATAATTTATCTATACCTTATGAAAACAAGATTTAAGATTTACTCCTCTGAAAAAAGCATGCCTGAATAATCTTTGCTTATTGACCTAAAAGAACGATACAAAGTTTCAAGTTGAACTCAGTGTTTCAAATTGATAATCAGAAACCACAATCTCCAAGCAAAAAAAATTTTAACTTAAAATAGAAAAAAGCCGCCCAATAGGACGGCTAAATACTCCCCGTGTAGGACTCGAACCTACGACACATCGGTTAACAGCCGATTGCTCTACCAGCTGAGCTAACAGGGATCAAACTTACTTCGGAGTAAGTGACGCGAGTATAGCAAAAACTACAAACCTTGAGAAGCAGTTTTGATGATTAAATAAAACTAATTCAGAGTTTATATTTCTACCTTATACTAGTTCGATCCAAGCAAATTAAGAATCTTGTTAGAACGCTCAACAAAACTCGCCATTTTCTTTCCATCAAACTGCTTCTGAGATAGCAATGCTAAATCATAAAGATGCTGACAGATTAAACTAGTCTCCTCATATTTAAGACCTTTGTGCATCTCCACCAACTTTGAAACCACTGGATTCTGGGCATTAACCACAAATGTGTGCTCTTCGATGAATCCAAGATTCTCAGGTTGCGAAACTGCACTCATTTCTCTAAAACGACGAATGTGTTCTGGCAGCAAAATCATGCCAGATACATCCTCCGATTTTAAATTTTCTACTCTGACAGTTATCTTTTCGTTATTTAACGCACCTATGAAAACCTCACGAATTGAATCTTCACGAGTCTTATTTTCCTGATCAACAATTTTACTGTCTTTTTCTTTATCAATGAAAACCTCGTCCAATTCCGAATCAATGCGAGCAAACTTTACATCTGGATTTTTCATTTCTAGAGTCTGCACGTAATGGGAATCCAAAGTATCGTCCATCAACAGAACTTCAATATCCTGATCCTTAAATAACTCCAAGTAAGAATGTTGCTCTTCAAAGTTGGACACATAATAGACTTTGTTCTCATGTTTATCCTTGTTACGTTCTAAATATTCTTTTAGAGTCGAGAACTTATCTTCTTTTGTTGACTTGAAAATTACATACTCTTCCATCCGATCATAAAACTTATCATCTTGTAGACATCCAAATTTTACGAAAGGATTAATATCTTCCCAATATCCTTCATAGGCCTCACGATCCTTTTTGAAAATTTCTTTCATCTTATCAGCGATTTTCTTAACCATGTGTTGGGCTATTTTCTTTACTCTGGGATCACCCTGGAGTGAACTTCTTGAAACATTTAATGGGATATCAGGACAATCAATAAAACCTTGCAACATAAATAGATATGAGGGAAATAGATCTTCGATAGAATCACTTACAAAAACGTTATTGCAGTAAAGCTTTATTCGACCCTTGAAAGAGTCAAAATTTTGCCGAACCTTTTGAAAATACAAAATTCCTCTGACTTGAAATGGAGTATCAATCTTAAAATGAAGATTAAATAATGGTTTCTCTTGCATAGGAAAAGAATGGTTAAATAATTCATCATAATCTTTATCTTCTAACTCATTGGGATTCTGATTCCAGATTGGTTTTTGGTTATTAATAATTTCACCATTTACCATTATAGGTACTGGTAAGAACGCTGAATGCCTACGAATCACAGTAGACAATTCTGCTGGATTAATAAATTCTTGAGATTCTTCATTGATATGCAGAATTATTTCGGTACCATGATGCTCGATGCCATCAATTTCTTTGAGTGTATAGTCTGTGGTTCCATTACAAACCCAATGAACAGGTTTTGACTCATCTCTAAAGGAGAGTGTCTTTATTTCTACCTTATCTGCGACCATGAATGAAGAGTAAAAACCTAACCCAAAGTGGCCGATCATACGTGACGATTCATCACCTGCTTGATACTTTTCAAAGAATTCGGTTGCCCCTGAAAAAGCTAATTGAGTAATGTATTTCTTAACTTCTTCAGCTGTCATTCCAACACCATTATCTTTTATATGGATAGTTTTGTTAGTTTCATTAACTGCAACCTCAATCTTATACTCGACGTCCTTCTGAGAAGACTCACCCGTCAATACAAAGTGTTCATGTTTGGTTATCGCATCTACCGCATTACTAACAAGCTCTCTTAAAAATATATCATGTTCGGAATAAAGCCATTTTTTGATGATTGGAAGCATATCCTCCGCTGTAACTGAAATTTTTCCTTCTTCTTGCATATCTCTGCTCCTGTAATCTGATTTATAGATCTGAAAGATCACAATCAAATAGAAAACAATGTGCCAAAGTAAAAATTTCAATTTGAAACTGATAACCAGTAATCCCTACCAGAATTTTACATTGATAAGATTAAAATTTGAGTCTCCGCTCAAATCCGAACTGGAAATCTTTTTCGATATCTCCTTGAAATAAATCGAAAGGTCTATCTACCGTTTGCTCACGTTTAAAAATCAGACCTAATTCTTCATCTAACTTAAGCTCAAGGCGAGTTTGTTTTTTGCTTCCAAATTCTCTATTTTCCTGCTCGTGTGTGAGAATTATATCCTTAGATAGGCGAGTTCCCATTCTGAATCGACCCAAACCGTTCTGATTGCCTAAGAAATTTGGCTCCAAACTAACTTCTTGAAAATCAAATAGAGAACCCAACAAATTTTCGAACGGACGGCCCAAGACTTGGTCTTCAAGTGTCGCAGAAATTTGTCCCGACAACAACTGCTCATCATCTTGGTCTCCCACCCTAAAAGAATTTGTACCATCAGCATCTCTTGATACAGCGACAGCCATATTACTGCTACCAATACCTCGCGAAGCTAATAATTTTAAAACATCATTCTTTCCTAAATTCTCATCATCCGAATTTAATGAGTAATCCATTGTCTCCAATGGACCATTTAGAGCTAAAAAAACTTTACGTTTACCGACCTCTGTTACAGCTCTTAAATTTAACCGCGTATCAAAGGTTTTATCGCCTTCATACCAAGCCAACTTTCCAGTCATTGCAGATTCATTCGTGTAGTCTCTCTCCCACATGGTCTGCAATTTGTCGGTCACACTTTGCAGTTGAAAGTCACCTGAACTCCAAACAGGTGTACTCTCTCGAAGCTCATAAGGAGAAGGTGATAGTTTAATTTTTTGTTCTCTGGGAATGAACCGTATCATAGAACCTGAATCGATTTTAAAGTGATTTCTAGCTAGCTCCAAAGAGCCCTCACGTACTCCTATATATCCCTTGAGATAGGTTTTTTTTGGCCTTATTTTGATATGCATATTGGGCTCTACGTTCATCTTAAAGAATTCTGCTTGCAACATTACGTTTTCAGGTTGTTTGATTTTTAAATCAAAGTCATAATGTGGGAAAAAAGGTATTCTTAAAGGAGATGAGTCTCTCTCTATCCAGCGCATTAAATCTTCATAGAAAATAACTGCCTTTGCTGCAGAAATTGAAGCCGAAGCTTGCAATTGGCCACCTGAACCGTTAACTAATACCTCACTTAATCGAGCTTCACTTAAATCCATAAACCAACGATCAAATCTTGATTGAGCGACATCTCCCTTTAAAAAAAACTTAAAACCCTCTAATGGGTAAATCTCGCCACTTAAATGAAATATCATTTCTCCAAGACGGCCTTGCATTTGATTAACTTTTACATAACTTTCTACAAAATCAAGATCCAACTTACCACTTTGCAAATGTAAAGAATTTGAAATAGAAGGCACTTTGAAGCTAACTATATCTAAGTTACCTTTTCCATTCATTAATGGCTCCTCAACACTACCACTTAATTGAACATCTAATTCAAATGAACCATCAATTTCCGCATCGAAGTTTGGGAGAAGGTCTTTAAACACAGCTATAGGTGTTTCGGGTATCTGTAACTTCATATTCATCAAACCGCCTTCTATAGCTTCAAATTTCCATTCTTTAGCTGCAAGACGAAGTGGTAGTTGACCATCTATTGAAAATCTCCCATCTTGTTTTATTAATTTAATGTTACGTGCTCTAAGTCCCTTGGAATCAGACGAAAGTTCTCCACTAATTTTTTCCAAGTATGTATCTTTCCCATGAACGTCAACGTAAATAGGCGCTGCGTTGAATGACATTTTATAATTAGGGTCTTGATCTAAGTTGTTAACTTCTAAATCCATATCGAGAGTCCCATGAAACGGTAGAAGATAAGAATCTAAACTGAATTCTTTCAACAAGGAAAGTCTAAATTGATTCAATTTTAGCCTGAGATTATTTTTCTCAAATTTGAGATTCGCTAATTTATTCTCAAAATTGTTCAGGCCATCTTTTACCCAAACCTCGACAGAACCAGATAAAAATTGCGACTTATTCAATTTAACTGGAAGATCACTTCGAAAGTCTAAACGATTTTGATCACCAGTTAATGATAGAGTTTTAGGTTTTAATCTAATGATCTGACTTGATTGATCATATGTGCCTGATAAATCAACAGCACCCTTGGAGAATCTCAATTTATTCAAATAAGGCAGCTTAGAAAAACGCTCTAGACGACTTTCCTTAATCTCGAATCTCAAATCACCGAGAACATCAATTAGGTCTAAATTAGCTTTTGAGTGAACAAAATCGAATAATCTATGGTTACCATGAGCAAATGTATATAAGCTATGATCTTTGAGTTTCCACTGAAATTTATTTTTCTTCAGGTATATTTCTAGAAACGAATCTTGAAGAGGAACATTATTCAATTTCAAATCACCAGAATTAGCAGTTAATTTAATTGTCAATTCAGGCTCAAAATCGACTTTAAGGTTACCTTTTACTAATCCGCTCAATGGGAAATCGGGAATCCGTTGCTTAAAGTAGGCTAAATCAAATTTGTTAGCCTCCAAGATAATCCCACCCTTTTTTTTCAGAAAATCCATCTCAAAATCAAAATGTCCATCACTCATAGGTAGTTTCATGTGCCAAGTCCACAAATTGCGATCACTCTTCTTATTGTAATTAAAATGCAGACTTTCGATTGGTAAACCAGCTACTTCAATTTCGAAAAAGTCTCCTGATGCACTCAAAACGTAATCTCTCTCTGAGAAACGTATTTCTCCCCCAAACATTACGTCAGCACGCCCTTTGACCCCTAATGTCTTTGAGCGCCTCTTTAAGGGTTCTATATCTCTTATATTTACGCCATCACATGTCATTGAAAAGGTGAGTTTTTCGCGATCTAAAAAACCACGAACTTTATCCACAAAAGCACCCATATACGATCCTCCTCGTGACTCAAAAGTCAGCTCCAGATCGTCTGCAAAAATATCAGCACTTATGGGCTCAATCTTTATATCTTTCAAATACAGGGGAGTGCTCAAATATTTCAACGAATGAACTACCACAGGGCTAAAGTTTATTTGGTTCGAATCGCCCCTAATCCCAAAACTTACTTGACCATGTAAATCTTTGGATAATTGATCAAAGTTTAGAACTTGGAATAGACGATGGATCTCTAAATTCTTGAAGTTAATCGAATAACGATGTTTATTCGTAGGATCGTAAATATATGACCAGTCTATATGGGAGCCGAGAAACATACTTTGTGAATGTTCTAATTCAAATTTTTCTTCAGTCCATCGAGCTCTAAGATAAAGATCTTTAAGTTCTAAATCTTCAAATTTTACAAAATTTGAAAATAACCTACCTTCTCCATTTAACGCATAGTAAATACTTTTCCCATCCTGCAACTGAGCACTTTTGGCTCCAGTTCCGATTAAATCTCTATGCTGAGAAAACTTTAGCTTAGATTCCAGTGTAACAGACCCGTCGTAACTTAAGCCCCTCATCGTGATAAGGTTTTTAACGGGTGTACCCTTACTCAATATTGCTAACTCGCCTCCGTTATTCTGGAGATCAAAAAGTAATTCCAAACTGATGGGTAAATCAGATGTTCCACTCGAGGAATCAAAATCTTTAGCAGAAGCTCGAAGCCTCACCTGTCTAGTATCCCACTCTAGAGAACCTTGAAATCTTATTCTATCGTTTATCTTCAAATCATATTCATCCAAGAATTTACGATTTGTAAACAATAGTTCGAGAGTATTCTCTAATTGAAGATTATAAAATACCATCCTAGAGCACTCGATAACCTTGAACCATTTAAGCCCTTTAGCGTCATGACTCAACGAACTTTTACCAAATAGAGAAATCAAATTCTGTAAAAAATCATCAAAATTTTTAACGTAAACCTTTAAATCATTCAACTTGGCCTGTTCAATTTTCAATCGACGCTGAAACAAGGCATAGGGATTGATCTTTAGGTAGAGACTACCAAGATTAGTTACCGGAGTAGAACCCTTAATTGCAATAATTCCAACATCCTGTATCAAAAAACCTGTGAATAAATTACCCTCAATAGCGCCGCATGTAACCATGTAGTTTTTATAAGCTTTACCATGTACCGCTCCAGCAATTAGATCTAAAAATAGTGCATTAATTACAGAGCTTAGAAAACAGCACAAAACAATAAAGCTTACAAAGCTAATAAAAAAATACTTCTGTATTTCTCGCGACTTTTTAAGCATGAAATTAAAATAAGGGTCTGTATAAAAAATTTTCGTCAATTTATAGGCTACATGCAAGTGAAAGCTTCCTTGTAGCTTGCAGGTTTTAAAAAATATTTAATGTATCGATCAATTTTGTTTTTTCTCGTACTTAGTAGTCCTATCCATTCATATACAATGCTCGATAAATTTAAAGTTTTAGTAGAAAAAAAAGATTTCGATAATGCACGTAAGAAACTCGAAGATTACCTTAAAACTACTTCTGAAGGATTCCGTAATAATCAGAATGCAGATAAATTATTTTCTTACTACTATTTTCATCTATCACTACATGAGTGGAGAAGAGGTAATCTTAAAATCGCTTCACTCAATATGGATCGCGCTTTATCAAAAGCACCAGAGAATATTGAAATTCAGAAAGCCAGAGCGCAACTGTATATAGAATCAAATCAGTTATCCGATGCCCAGCAGATAATTGAGTCTTTTATCACTAAATTAAATCCCAGTGATCGACGTAATTTTAACTTCAAACTCGCCACCTTGATGATTAAAAAAGAAATGCTTTATGAAGCTCTTCAGATTCTTCGAAATCATCAATTAAACTTTCCTAAGCATTTGGCAGCTTTGATCGAATTAGCAAATCTTTACTTGAAATTAGAACAATATCAATACGCAATAGATACATTCACAATTTTAATTAATCTTGAGCCCTCTGAGCAGTTCTACGAAGGTTTAAGAAAAGCAAAGCATGGACTTGAAGTAAGCCTTCGAACGGTACATTCATATTCTGCATCTTTTAAGATTAGAATTGAAGGTGAACATTTTGAAAATTATTACCCTATCATTTTTGAGGAACTAGAAAATTGTTCCAGTGAGCTTAACGCTATTTTTGGCTATGAACCTCGTGGACTTGTACACATCCTATTTTTGAATAACATCGATTTTCAGAAGTGGAATCATCTAAGTAATTACGTTCGAGGTCTGAGCGATGGGGCTAGCTGGCAAATTCGTATTCCAATTAATCGAGTACAGAACTTCAAAGATAAAAATTTACTGATTAACACACTTTATCATGAATATAGTCATCATCTTGTGAGATTAATTACTAAAGGTAGAGGTGAAATACCAATCTGGTTTCACGAAGGATTAGCAAAATTTTTGGAACCAAACCGAGATCATGACAAGGAAGCTCAAGTATTACGCAAATTGTTAGAAATAAATCAACTTTTTAAACCTGGGCAGATACCTAATTCTTTTGGCATGCATTCGAAAAGTTATGAAGCTTATATTCAGTCTGTTTCAATCGTCGACTACTTGAACAAAGTAAAATGTTTGGATGATTTAATTGCAAGTCTTTCTGAGTTTACGGAAGGAACTAAGTTTTCCGATAAGTTAATAGAGAAATGTATTATGAACGAAGACCAGCTTATAGACCAATGGACGAAATCGATACAAAAAGAGATTACGGAGAAAAATAGTGAGTATTGAAGCAATAAGAAATTCGGGATTAGCAGGACTTGCAAACGGATTAAGACGAATTTTATTTGACTCTTTCAAAGACACAACAAATTTGAAAAAAGGAGAGCAAGGCAGATTTATACCTACAGCCGAAGGACTTCAATTTACGCCGCAAGTACTCAAATCGAAACCTGAAAGTAATCATGCTGTTCTGAAACGTAACTTAGGTAATCGATTCGTAGCAAAGGTCAAAGTTGAAGGTAAATTTTCGCCTGCGAAAGCCTCTAATGTTGGATTCATACTTAAAAAACAGGATGAAAAAAATAAACTTGCAATTAATATGCAATCTGATGGACAAGTTAGACTAATCAAATTCGAAGATGGAAAAAAATCTATCCTTAAATCAGTTAAATTGAGTGAACCTCCCAAGGACGAATTCGAGATGGCTGTAAAAGTCGATAATCGTAAAGTAAGTTTCATGGTTGATGGAAAGGAAGTTTTTGAAGCATCTGATGATAGCTTCAAAGGTGGCGAATTCGGTTTCGGATCTTTCAAGGGAACCAACCGATTTCGAGATCTGGAAATTTACAAATAAATCTAGAATCTCGTCGCTAACTCTAGAAAAGTCCCTCTAAAAAAAGAATCAAATCCGACTTCAGAAACAGTATCTGTGTCTGTTCGCATTTGATAATCATTACGCCGATAACCCACACCAAGCTCTAAACTATCGAAAATTTTCGACAGGCTTATTGGAATTTTTTGTCGGTATTCAATCCCTGATCTTACTCCAGAGGTATTGACTCCTCCAATATGAAATTTAGTAGCGAGGAACTTAAACATAAGTCTACCTGTTCCCCAAGGAAAGTAATTAAGTTCATAGCCCAGAATAGGCTGTAAAGTAATATCAGAATAACTACTTGTTCTACTTCCATCAACAAAATTTAAATCATGAAAGTTAGCCCTCAATCCACCAAGTAAATTGACTGATGCATCTTGCCTACTAAATAAAGACTTTCTAACATATGAGTCTAAATGCGATAGACGTGCCGCAAGATCGCTCCCCGTATCAAAAAGTGTATTCTTAATTAAAAAACTTCCTTGAACCCGAGAAGAGAAATCCGTTGAAATAAAATCTGTTTGTACTTCATACTTGCCTGGTCTAAAAAGAGCTTGAATTCTTACTGCCTCCGAGTCTAGATCTCTAAAAACTCCGCTTTTATTTTGACCAGTTTTACCGTTTGTTTTGCTTGAAATAAATGGTGCAACTGACACATTCTTAATTAATTGATAAGTTTCTTTTTTCTGATCAAATAAACTTTTACCCTCTTCAAAGTTTATGGGCTTTCCTTTAGCATAATCACGAAAATAGTCAGCTCTGAAATTTTTATGCTGTTCAAAATCCATTTTCAAATGATCACGTTCTAATCTAAACGAGAAAGGAACTAATCGTGGCGGATCTATAATCCTACCGGATTTACGATCCCATGATCGTATTGCAGTAACTTTTCCAAGTTTATTGTAGTAAATCTCAATAAAACCTCTATTATTCTGAACTAAATCTTTGCTCAAAACTTGAGCGTATATTTTATGGTCTAACTTCTGTTTCTGGCCAGTATGTTTATTGAACACAATCCGCTTATGAATTAGCCCATCTCGCGTGTAGAGAGTTTTGACTTTATAGTCTCTAGAATCACTCCACCTTACCACGAACTCTTTTGAAAAGTTCTCATCCGCATATATTACTTTATCCCAGTCAATTGATTGTATTGTTAGCTCTTCATCCTCTACGTCATATTTTTCAATCGCTCGAACCTCATTCTGACTTAACAAAATCTCACCAATTATTCGACCATCCTTTTTAAAGGCCTTTTGGGAGATAAGCTTGCCTTCATAGTCGTATTTCATCACTGCTAAATTTTCGAGATCCTCGTATCTTTCCTCAACTACATTTTCTCTACTAATGATGTCTGGATTCTCAATTTTTTTATTCGAATGTACATCATAAACTAAAGATTTAACTAACTTATCGCCTTCGTAAATTTTAGTTATCCTATAATTAAGAGTTGTCTCTGTATGAGCTATTTGGCCGTGCTCCAAGTGCACTCTTGCAGCTTCAACAGGCATGGTATAACCAAGAAAAGAGAGAATAAAATAATTAAAAATAATCCAATATGCAGATTTCACTAGTTCTTTTTTCGTCCGAAGCAGATAACCTGTGAACAAAATCTAGTTAAAAAAGCATTATTTCGTCTGAATAAAAACTAATTTAGGTTATGATAAATTGTGCTATGTACTTTGCTGACAATGCACCCAAATAGGCGAGTACTATAGTATATAATCCGACAAAAAATGGCCATTTATACCCACCCGTTTCTCTCACGAGAACGGCAAATGTAGATATACATTGAGGTGCGAATACGAACCAAATTAACAATGCCATTAATACCTCAGGTGCAAAGCTTTTTCTAACCATTTCTGTCAACTTACCCTCAAACTTAGGGTCATCCTCAGACATTTGTACAGATAATACAGTGCCCATCGCTGCCACCGCTAGTTCTCGGGCACCAAATGCAGGTATGAGAATAGTTGATAGACGCCAATCAAATCCTAAAGGTTCAAAAACTGGCTGAATTGTCTGACCTACTTGAGCTGCATACGACTTATTTATTTCTGATTGGCTGCCATCTGCATTTCGTGGAAAACTGACAAGAACCCAAAGGATCATTGAAAGCACCAATATGACTGTTCCTGCTTTCTTAACGAAAGACCAAGATTTTTGCCAGACACCCCTCAAGACGTTGCTTAATTGCGGAATCCGATAAGGGGGTAACTCCATTAGAAGTCCTGAAGGAGAACCCGTCAATACTGTTTTTCGCATAGCATAGGACATAATCAACGCACTTAGCATCCCTAAAGTGTACAGACTAAACAACACTAAGCCTTGTAGGTTTAAAAATCCAAAAAGGAAACTCGATGGAACAAATGCAGCAATTAAAATAGCATAGACTGGTAAACGAGCTGAACATTGGGTCAATGGGGCTACCATCATAACGGCAAGACGGTCTGACCGACTTTCCAGAGTACGAGCTGCCATGATTCCAGGGATGGCACAAGCATGCGAACTAAGTAGTGGCACGGTAGCACGACCAGGAAGACCCATTTTTCGCATCCAGCCATCTAAGAGAAATGCTGCACGCCCTAGATACCCCCAATCCTCAAGAAAAAGAAGGAATAAAAATAACAACATTATTTGTGGTAAAAAAACCAAGAAGTTACCCACTCCTGCAATAACTCCATCCACCAAAAACGATTGTAATAAGCCCTCAGTCATAACTCCAAGAACCAGACTTTGTATGCTTGTAACACCAGTCTCAACAAGATCCATTACTGGACCTGCCCAACTAAACATTAATTGGAAAACAAATATCAAAAATCCAATTAATATTAGAAGCCCCCACACTGGATGCAAAACCCAGCGATCAATTTTTGCCGTGAGAGTATCAGGCGCCATTTCCTTCACTGTAGCCAACCGTAAAATTTCTTCTACTCTTGTATAAGTAGCCTTTATGACATCGAGCCTGCGAATCTTGTGCAAAAAGTTTTCAGGAGGTTCCGGAGCACGACCTTCTTTTATGACAATTTGAATTTTCTCTTTAAGCTGATCAATTCCTTTACGCTTTGTTGCAACGGTTGGAATTATTGGACAACCCAATTCCCTCTCAAAAATCGCTAAATCTAACTCTAAGCCGCGTCCATGAGCCTCATCCATCATATTTAATGCTACGATGACTGGACATCCTAATTGCTGTAGTTCAATCACCAGATACAGAGACCGCCTTAAATTAGTTGCGTCAATCACAGCAACTATTGCTGATGGTTTCTTTTCATCATTAAATCTACCTAGAAGAATATCTCTTCCAACTTTCTCGTCAAAAGAATGGATATCCAGTGAATAGCACCCGGGTACATCCATAAGGTCAACCCATTGATCGCCAGACAACTTAAGTGAACCTTTTACACGATCAACCGTAATTCCTGGATAATTACCAACTTTCTGATTTAATCCAGTTAATGCATTAAATAATGAAGTTTTACCGCAGTTAGGACTACCTGCCAGAGCAATCAGAGGGGGTTCTAATGATTGCATATTAAACCTCTTCAACGCTTATCAAGGCTGCTTCCTGACGTGTTAAAGCGATATATCCTTGAGATACCTTTACTAAAATTGGTTCCGCAACTATTGGAGCTACGTTTGTGACAGTAATCTCTTGATCAGGTAAAAAACCCAGATGAGATAATCGCAAAATGACTCTCTCATCAATATGATCAGAATTTTCATGACAACCGACACTCAAAATTCGGCCTTTGGTTCCTAATGAAAGCTCTGACAATTGGTGACTATTGGGTGTTCTACACATTTGGTACGTCCTATCTACTCTAATTGCAAATGAAAATCATTTTCAAATAGATACAGTAAGATCAAATAATCGTCAAGTAGTAATCCAATTAAAACAGTCAAAAATACAAACTCATAGCTTCTTTACCAAAGACTTTTTGATTCAAAAATTGCGGATCAAACTGATCCCCTAATGCTCTCTCAGGTCCGCTTATAAAAGTAGATTCGCCGCGAGTCCAAATACAATGTGGAACTCTAAATGTGGGATGCCCTCTCAATATGCATTTAACAGAGCCTTTATCGGAATAAATATTCAGGAGAAAATTTTCGTAATACACTTTTATATTTTCATTCATTAATGATTTAAACCAACCCAATGGCTCGATAACTGATCTAAAACGTTGTATCCCAAAGGGTCCGCCACGATGAAAATCAGAAGACCGAAGTCGATAATCATAAAACCATAGTCCACTAAGCTTTTTTTCCTTGTGGAGTGCAAGAATAGTAGGAAGGATTTCGTGGGTAAATTGATTTGGCCAAGGGAGGTTAATTTCTGAAATCCAGTTTTCTGATGCACCCCTAAACAACTCTAGATATCTTGACCTCCAAAATGTTAAAAATTCTAGTGGACTACGACCACCCACCTTCAGATTACCTGCATTAAACTCCGGATAATCAAAATATAGATGTCGATCAATGGACTTTGAAAATTTCAAATTACATAAAAGATCTTCATCACCTAATTGATAATTTGATAAAAATAAATGGCCCGAATAACCTTTTCTCCGTAAATACCGTCGATACATTGAGCCAACCTTCAACATTATTTGGCATGGGTTTTTAACATTTGTAATAAAATTTTTAGGCGGCTCAGCATAAAGAGAGTTTTCATTAAATAAGCAAACTCCAATTAGTTTTTTACTCGTAAATAGAGGGGATTTACCTAAATAAAAACTACTCAACCATTCAATTAGTTTAATCGTACGATCTTGTAGTTCATTGGATAAGTAGATCCACTGTTTCCAGCCATTTTCAATAATTTGACCTGATTTTAGGTTGGTTTCTAATGGCCATGACAAAATATCTATGGATAACGAAAGGCCAATATCACTTAAGTCATATAAAAAATTTTGGAGAGTATTTCTGAAATAAGAATTAAAATCTAGAGATTGCACTAATCTAGTCAATTTATGCAATCGGATACTACAAAAACCGTCATTTTTAGCTTGTCTCAGCAGCAATTTTCTCTGACTACTATCAAGTTCTAAAAATAAATAATCTGCCTCTAAATTTACTCCCATTACACCTGACCAAGTACCTGAGGTATGACGTAGTGATTCAGTTGCTGTTTTAAATGTCCAAAGACTATCTAGAGGACTAATTTCTGGACCCAATAACTTACAAAATAGAGAGTCTTCACTCGAAAGCTTTACCCTGTATCTCAAATAACCAATTGGTTTAGATTTCTTCCATTCGATATTCTTCCATCCCAAAGAATTGTCATCGCTATTTATTTGTACTCCCATCCAGCCGCCATGCGGATGATAGACTTCGAATTGATCAATACCTTTGCCGTACAATTTTAATGCGAAAGAACTCCGAGGTTTACTCAGTTCAACACTGGCTTCGAAAATTCCTTCACTCGCTAAACCACTGACTAAGCAGTAGCAACGCTTAGTTACCGCTACTTGAAGGTCACCAATGAATCGACCATGGACCGAAGCCGGACTTTTAATTTCAAATAATACTGTTTCTTTAGGGTTATCTTCTAAGATCAGTTCACTAGCTAAACAGACTTGAAATAAAAAATGACTGAACAACAATATGAACAACCATTTCAAAGTCATAGAGAGCTATCTGAAAATTATTAATCTAGCCAAAACCATTAACGAAATAACTCCAATAGCCATAATTGTTAGCATGTTCCAGCGAAGTCGAGCCGTGACTTTTTCAAGCTCTTTGGGATCTTCAACAACAACTACGTACCAATCGGGCAAAGTTGTTCTATCAACTAATTTCAGTGAGCAAAATGAAAGAAGTTCTCTTTTCTCACCCCGAAATCTTTCAAATCCACCTTGTTTAGCTCTCTTTATTCTAAACAAATCTTTACTCGTCAATGACCAACCTTCATTGTGAGGCAACATTACCCGGCCTTGCTTATCAATTAATAAGATATGACCACCTTTGGATCGTACAACACCTGAGGCAAAACTGAACAATGTTCCCAGCGAAACTTTGGCCTCAAGAACTCCGGGATAAATTTTCTTTCTACTCTCTCTCAGAGTCTGTATCCACGAAATATAAAATTTATCTCTATTTTTAAAAGGCTCACTAAAGTAATCTTTTCTATTTTGATATACTTTTTGTAACGATAATGACTTCCCTAATACAAATGAATCCTTGGTCATCGGAAACTGAAGGTTATGATAATCTACATATTCTACGGCTGAGTCATTTATTAATTTACTGAAGTCTTGAGGTTTCTTGTGAAGACGGACACCTGCGATGATATCGTCATTCTCAAAATTATACCGAAAATACTCTCTTACTTTCTTTTTATTAAATTCCTCCTTCAAAATATATCTGGAGAAGCCTTCCATACGCTTACGAACTTGTCTGAGTTCCGCTGATATTTGTCGTGCCACAAGTACGCCAATATCGCGATTGTTCTTCAGAAAGAGAGAGTGAAAAAACTCTCTCTCAGACTCAATTGCGCGAGTACTGGTGTGATACAAAATAAATGTACCCAAACATACTGTTAAAATCCATAGAAGGAATTTTTTCCACATTTTATTCACCAATCATTGTTCGGTGTCGATCCATGAGTTAACAAGTGATCAAAGGATGCGATTATGATATGTCCTGTATGTGAGAAAGGTCAAATGATCAAGGTTAACAAGCAGAACATGAAGCATGCACAAGCTCATCAAATCAAATGTGTTAGCTGTGGCTTCACTTCTCACTATCAGTCTATCAAAGCCGCTTAGATACTCAAATGAGTTTAACATGAACTTTGCAAACGACACCTTTGTCTCTTTGGACGATTTCCCGGTGCACTTCAATTTCTCGATTATATAAAGTCATTAAAAGATGGATAGTTGCTTCTCCATTGTAATCGGTAGCCCTGGAAAATTTTAGTGGATCCCCTTCCTCTCCCTCTAAAATAAGACCTTTCACCTTCGGTGCATCTTCCGGCATGATTAATTCAAAATATAGTGGAACATTGCGATGGGGAACCTGGTCTTCATCCATTAGTTGAACAGTAACCGGTACAAGAGTTTTCTCATCACTTAAACGGTGTTGAACCAGCTTCGGCTTTTGCGCTGGTCCTACTTGATGGGCCATCGGAGAATCAGTGTCTGTGAAAAAATTGGCTTTTGCACTCACTTGGTAACTATGGTCCACTAAATCTTGCGCTCTATCCATGTAAATTTCAGTTTGATTAATTCCGGTTCGAAAGTCTCCCTCAGCAAAAACCCTCTGCTTAGTTCTTCGCATGGTACGTTCTGCTAATAATTTCTCGCCTTCATAGTACTGATTAGCCTGCTCAAAGATCCTTTGATTACGTAACTTCCTCAAATAGTCCTGATCATCCTCCACCCATGCAAGTGTTTCCTTCTTTAGAACTACATTCTGAGGTTCTGAACCTTCTTTGATAATACCTTTTTGATAAGAAAGAATGACCTCAGAATGAATTGGCTGCATTTCCTGATAAAAAGCGCCAAAATCTTTTTTAGCAACATTGTGACCATCTATTCTAGTTTCATTCAAGAAAGCATTAATTCCTTTGATTTTTTTGCGTTTACCTAACGTTTCGAGAACTACCTTATGGTCTTTCCACTTTACGGATTCTTTAGACATCTGATCAACCAAATTATCGAAAGTCTTTCTCGATCGTGGTCCTTCCGGACTATCAATCTCAGATTTGTCTATAACAACTTTCTTTCCCTTGCTCGTTTCGTGGTTCATTCTCTCAACTTGTACGAAAAACTCACTAAATTCATGGTCTGAACGTTTATCATTCCAATCAAATGATGGATCACGTCTCTGAGATTCCTCTAATTGATCATGAAATTGGTCTAAGGTATTTCTTCCCAGAACTGGCGTTAATCTCTTCAGAGGCTTGTTTTCAACCTTCAAATTCGTATCGACTTCATCGATAAAATTTTCAAACTGATCATCCAGTGGTTCTCTGGATGCTCTTAAGGACATGAGATTTCGAGTTTTCTTGATTGATTTAGCTAATTTTTCTTGGTCTTCATCAAGCTCATACCGTGGGTCTCCCGGATTTATGAA